>CAYNWJ010000072.1:0-13371 GCA_964400815.1 uncultured bacterium | reverse complement strand
GCATCAGGCAGGCGCTTTCATAGCAGGCGAATTCATTACGCCGGACTGCCGCGGGTGAGCGGGGATTGTTCGTATGATACACATACGAAACGAATCGGAAATCGATAAAATGCGGGTGGCATGCAGGCTCGCGGCGGATGCGATGGCTGTCATCCGTGACAGCATCGTTCCGGGAGCGTCCACCCTCTCTCTTGCCCGTAAGGCGCAGGAGCATATCGAGTCACACGGTGGTACGCCCGCGTTCCTCGGGTATCACGGATATCCGGGAGCCATCTGCGTCTCTCTCAACGACGAGGTCGTACACGGCATTCCCGACGGGGGAAGGATTCTCAGGGAAGGCGATATTGTCAAGCTCGATGTCGGCACGATCGTGGACGGGTTTTATGGCGACATGGCGCGTTCCTATCCGGTGGGGACGGTGTCCGAAGAGGCCGAACGCCTCATGAGACAGACGGAGAGAGCCCTGTATACCGGCATCGGCATGGCGGTATCCGGGAACCGTATCGGCGACATCGGTCATGCCGTGCAGAAATATGTCGAATCCCGGGGATACAATGTCGTCCGGGCGCTTGTGGGCCACGGCATCGGCCGTAATCTGCACGAGGAGCCGCAGGTCCCCAATTTCGGGAAAGCCGGCTCGGGGCCTCTGCTCAAGAACGGCATGGCCCTGGCGATCGAGCCGATGGTGAATACGGGCACATGGCGTGTTCGCACCCTTGATGACGACTGGACGGTCGTGACCGAGGACGGGGGGCTATCGGCCCACTTCGAAAACACCTGCATCGTGCGGGATGGAGAACCTGAAATACTTACGATCATGAACGGAGAGGAAGAATGGCAAAAGACGACACGATAACCGCTGAAGGTGTCGTTGTGGAATCCCTGCCGAATGCGATGTTCAGGGTAAAACTCGAAAACGACCACGAGATCCTGGCGCACATTTCCGGCAAGATGCGAATGCACTTCATCAAGATTCTCCCGGGCGACCGGGTGACGGTCGAGATTTCGGTTTATGATCTCTCGAAGGGACGCATCACGTATCGCCACAAGTGAGAGCATGTCAGCCGCAGTTCTTATGGAACCGGTGGATATGTTGAAGATACCGATAAATTTGACGGTCGTGCTGAGCACGGCTGTCTGAAGATAGAATAATCACGGACGGTGTTTCCCGCGTCCGGAACGATGTGGAAGATTTCCAACCGATTGAGGTGATACCATGAAAGTCAGGGCAAGCGTGAAGAAACTCTGCAAACAGTGCAAGATCGTACGTCGCAGACGCGTTCTCAGGGTTATCTGCCGTAACCCCCGTCACAAGCAGCGCCAGGGATGAATGAACCGTCCGCTCCCCGCGGCGCCTGATGACGGCATCTTATGTGATGATAAACGTTTATTGATAGAAACACCACAACTGGAGGAATAACCGGTGGCGAGAATTGCTGGAGTTGACCTGCCGCGAGAAAAAAGGACCGAGATAGCGCTGACACGCATTTATGGCATCGGTCCTGCGCTTGCGAAGGAAATCTGCGAGAAAGCCGACATTCCCGACAAGTCACGGGTGCATGAGCTGACCGAAGAGCAGGTGAACACCCTGCGCCAGGTCATCGAGGGCAACTACAAGGTCGAGGGCGAGCTGCGCAGCGAAATCGTGATGAATATCAAACGCCTGATGGATATCGGGTCCTACCGCGGGCTCAGACACCGTCGTGGCCTCCCTGCCCACGGTCAGCGCACGAAGACGAACGCACGGACCAGAAAAGGCCCCAAACGCACGATCGCGAAGAAGAAAAAATAGGGACGGCGAAACTGTTTCCGGGACGATGCGCATGGTTTTTCATGCACCGTATCCCGGCATGTATCCGTCATTGAATACACTGAATGCATGTAATGTTTATTAATTAACTCCAAACGAGGAGTACGAGGATTGGCGGCACTCAGAAGACGCACAAGAAAACGTGACAAGAAAGTCGATCCCGAGGGCGTCGCTCACATCAAGGCGACTTTCAACAACACCATCATCACCATATCCGACAAGAACGGGAACACCATATCGTGGGCTTCCGCGGGAAAGGTCGGTTTCAAGGGATCGAGAAAATCCACCCCGTTCGCCGCCCAGACCGCGGCGGACAATTCGGCGAAGGAAGCGATCGCCCTTGGCCTGCGTAAAGTGGAAGTGTATGTGAAAGGGCCGGGAGTGGGTCGTGAAGCTGCTGTACGCTCGTTGCAGGCGGCGGGTCTCGATATCACAGCCATCAAGGATGTGACCCCCATTCCGCACAACGGATGCCGGCCGCCGAAGAGACGCAGGGTGTAGTTCACCAAACGCGAACAGTGGACACGGGCCGGATCGTGATATTCCGGCGCCGGTGTCATAGATAACAGGTGTCACGGAGGGCAGAGATATTATGGCACGATACAGAGGCCCGATTGCCAAGAAATCCAGAAGACTGGGCATTCCATTGTCCGACAAGGCCGGTCGGATCATGGAGAAGCGCTCGGGACCGCCGGGGGAGCATGGCGGGAGAATGGGCAGGAAGATGTCCGATTATGGCCGTCACCTGCTCGAAAAGCAGCGTTTCAGGCATATCTACGGTCTTCAGGAGAAGCAGTTCCGCAACTACGTCAGAAAGGCGATGGCCAGGTCGGGTGTTGCGGGCGAAAACCTTCTTCAGATGCTCGAAACCAGGCTCGACAGACTCGTGTACCGGGCGGGCTTCACCCATACCATGCGCGAGGCGCGGCAGATCGTCACCCACAAACACATCATGGTGGATGATCGTGTCGTCAATGTCCCGTCGTTCCAGGTGAAGCCGGGCATGAAGGTGAAAGTCGCAGAAGACATGCAGAACAACGTGCAGATTCGCGAGGCGGTGGGAAAATCGGCAAACGCCACGGTCCCGTTCCTCGAAATTTCGAGACCCGATCTCAGTTTCACCCTGTCGGCAGTTCCGAGCCGGGAGATGATCCCGATCGACCTGAACGAAAACATGGTCATTGAGTACTATTCAAAATAGATGACAGCGCGGTGAAATAGATCATAACCTTTCTCGAAAGGTGTGAGACCTCATGAAATGGAAAAGTCTGCACATGCCGAAGGGCGTCGAGGTTGACGAGGCGACACTGACGGACAGCTACGGCAAGTTTGAAATCCAGCCGTTGGAGCGGGGATTCGGCATTACCCTTGGAAATGCGCTCAGGCGCGTTCTTCTGTCCTCGATCCAGGGCGCAGCCATAGATTCTATTCGCATCAAGAACGTTCACCACGAGTTTTCCACCATCGACGGTGTGGTCGAGGATGTTCCCGAGATCATTCTCAACCTGAAGGAAGTGGACATCAAGCTTCACGCCGACGAGCCTGTGGAGATTTCCATCAGCAAGAAGGGAGCCGGATCCCTGATCGCCAAGGATTTGGCCGTCGATTCCCGTTTCGAGATCATGAATCCCGATCATCATATCGCGGAAATTGACAAAACGGGCACTCTCGATATGGATATTTTCATCAATGACGGGCGCGGCTATGTGCCCTCGGAAGAAAAAATCCGCGGCGACCGGCCGGTAGATACGGTTCTCATGGACTCGGTCTACAGCCCCATCCGCAAGGTGAACTATCAGGTCGGCAACGCACGTATCGGGCACAAGACCGACTATGACAAGCTGACCATCGAAATCTGGACGAACAAGACGATCCTTCCCGCCGACGCGCTCGCCTATGCAGCCAAGGTGATCACCGATCACCTGAAGCTCTTCATCAATTTCGAGGAAGAGTTCGAGGAGGCAGAAGAGGAACAGATCGACGAGGAGAAGGTCAGGGTAGCACAGCTCCTCGACCTGCCCGTGGACGAGATGGAACTGTCCGTCAGGTCATCGAACTGCCTGAAGGCCGCGGGCATCAAGTTCATTCGCGATCTGGTGACGCGGACCGAGGCTGAAATGCTCAAATACCGTAACTTCGGACGCAAGTCGCTGAGCGAACTGAACGAGGTGCTCACCAACATGAATCTCGGTTTCGGGATGAATGTGGCCGACTACGAGGAAGAACTGGATCGGTATAACAAGCTCAAGAAAATCGGCCAGTAGAGCTGGTCCGGCATGCGGGACATGATGGAAACAGAGCCCGCCTTATTTGAATGATCACCAACGTGTAACTCGAAACCCGGAATATACCATGAGGCACTTGAAATCAGGACGGAAACTCTCGAGGCGGAAAGGGCACAGAACCGCCATGCTTGCGAATCTCGCCGCCTCGATCATCAGGCACGGCAGCGTGCGGACAACCGATGCGAAGGCCAAGGAAGTCAGGCCCTTCCTCGAGCGGATGGTGACATTCGCCCGCCGCGGCGATCTCCATGCCCGCCGCATCGTGCTCTCACGGCTCAAGGACCCGGTGGCGGTGAAGAAACTTTTCGACGAGATCGGCCCCCGGTTTGCCAACCGTTTCGGCGGCTACACCCGTATCGTGAAGCTCGGGTTCCGCCATGGGGATAATTCCTCCATGTCGCTCATCGAGTTCGTCGACGAATCGGCCGGTCAGAAGACCGCGAAGCCCAAGGCCAAAAAGAGCGCCAGGCCTTCGAAGAAGACCGAAACGGTGAAGGCTGAAACGGTCGAGACCGAAGAGACGGAAGCAGTCGAGGCCGAAGCGGCCGAAGAAGCCCCCGCGGATGCCGAAGCCGTTGAGGAAACGGCCGGAGAAGAGACTGCGGCCGCAAGCGAAAGCACGGACGAGGAATCGGTGGAAGAGGAGAAGGCCTCGGAAGCCGCTCCCGAACCCGAAGTGAAGGAAGAGGCGCCGGAAGCCGGGGCATCAGCGGCAGAAGAGGAAGAAGCGCCCGGATCAGACAATGCGGAAGAACCCGCTGATGAAGACAAGAAAGAGTGACCGGCTGAACGTGCATGACAGAGCACCAGGAAGAGTAGTGAAAGGATGCCCGGCTGTATCGCGTGCATCCTTTCCTTTGTTACGGCGGCTGAGTGCGGCGATTTTCTGCGCGGTGGTTTTCTGCGTGCTTGTGGTGGGTGTTCGTGAATCATGCGCTGCGGATGAAGTCCGCGGGCTGTGGGTTGTGCGCGATACCATCACGACGCCGGCGGGTGCCCGCAGGATGGTGGAATTCGCCGACGCCAACGATTTCAACGTGCTGTTCGTGCAGGTTCGCGGCCGAGGTGACGCCTATTATAACAGCTTCTTCGTGCCCGGACCGGACAGCCACCCTGAAATCCCGGATCTCTTCGATCCTCTGGCTCTTGTTATCGAGCTCGCCCACGAGCGCAGCATCGAGGTCCACGCCTGGATCAACATGTACCTCACCTGGTCCGCCGACACTCCGCCCGCCGATCCGGGACATCCGCTCAACGAGCGCCCGGAATGGTTCATGGTGTCTCTCGGCGGTCTGAACATGGCCCACTGCGCCATCGATTCGGTGCGGAACGAACGGTGCGAGGGTCGGTATATGTCGCCCATGCTCGAGGAGGTGCGCGGCTATCTGTCCCGCGTCGCCACGGAACTTCTTGTAACGTACAACATCGACGGCATCCACTTGGATTATGTCCGGTATCCTGGCCGGGAATACGATTTTCATCCCCGCGTTCAATATGAATTCTCCCACATGTTCGGCGTCGATCCGCGCGATGTGGCCTATGGCAACATTGCGGTGGATCCCATGCTCCATTACCTTGGCAAATGGATCGAGTTCCGCGCCGAACATATCGACAGGCAGATACGGAGCATCAAGAAGCGCATAGAGATCGTCGATGACCGTGTCAGGCTGTCCGCTGCGGTCAAGGCCCATGCCGACGAGGCCTATTACCAGTTCGGACAGAACTGGGCCGGCTGGCTCACCGAAGATATCATGGACTTCGTGGTCACCATGAGTTATTATCAGGATACGGCGTCATATCACGAGGTGATGGAGGCGAACCTGGAAAAAGTCGATCCACGACGTATTGTGGGCGGCATCGGAGTGTACCGGCTGAATCCTCAACAGACGGTTGAGCAGATGCGGCTTGTCGACCGGCTCGGCCTTCTGGGATATTGTTATTTCTCGTATACCACCTTCGACGAAAACCCCTCCCTCGCCGGGAAACTGTCATCGCTGCAACCAACCGCCGCGGATGTGCAACCGCCCGGCGATTTCAGGCCGTACATAAGGAGCATGTATGAATAGGGACATCCCGGCCTCATTCGAATCCTTGCTCGGACCCGGTCACATCCGCACCGACACCGATCCCCCGGTGCTCCTGCCGCCCGATGAGACCGTTCTCTCGGCAGTAATCGGCAAGGCCTGTTCCGACGTCATTCCGGTGACGGTCTTCGGCGGAAAAACACTGTCCGGATTCACTGCGGCCGTGGATGGCATCGTTGTATCGACTGCGCGCATCGCCCATACGATCGAACCTGATCCCGGCGATTTCGTCACGAGGATATCAGCGGGTGTTTCGCCGGAGCAGGCGGAATCAGCGGTCGGTGACACGGGCCTTCTGCTGCCCCTGGACATGGGATCGGCCGACAAGGCGACCATGGGCGGGGCATTCATGGCTGATGCCCGGAGCGGGCTCGAGAGCGGGTACGGCCCATTCCGGGACGCGGTTGTCGGGCTGCGCTGTGTCACGGCGGACGGCTCCATCGTCACCGGCGGTGGCAGGACCGCGAAAAATGTTACCGGCTATGACCTTCCCCGGTTCTTCGCCGGAACACGCGGATTGTTCGGTGTGTGTTTCGAGCTGACGGTGCGGACGCCGGCGTGTCCGGAATCCCGAACGGTGATCGTTATGGATTTCGCCGATGGTTCGGGCGCTGCGGCCTGTCTCGATTCGATTCTCTCCTCGCGCATGTCCCCCTCGTTTCTCGAAATGACCGCTCCCGGGGGAGTGCGTGATACGGTAACCATTGAAGCGGGTATCGACGGGCTCCGGGATGTGACGGCGCGCACGGTCGAGAGCATCCGCGTGAACGAGGGCCGGGACGCCGTATCCGCGAAAACGCATTCGTATGCAGAAAACCGCCGGAGCCGCAGGAAACTTACCGGGCGCTTTTTCACCGGCGCGGGGATATCCGTCACCCTGCCTCCCGCCGCCATGCCGTCCATGATAGAGCGTCTGGGAAACATCGACGATTCCATTCCATTTCTCGCCTTTCCGCGGGCGGGAAAGCTGTATCTCGCGGAGAATGCGGCATCCCGCATGCATGACATCGGGAACGCATCGCGCGCAGTCGGGGGGAGAAATCCCGTAACAATCACCGATTCCGGACGCACCGGGATAGCGGGAAGGTTCTCCGATACCGCCCTGGCGCTGGTCGGGCGCTTGAAGCGGGAACTCGATCCTAAGAACATTCTCAATCCTCATCTGCTCGCCTGAAACACGCGTATCAACGCTCACCCCATACCATCCGGAACCGGCATGAAACGCGGCGAAACACGGCGCATAACCATCGAATCCCTCGCTCCCGACGGCAGCGGCGCGGCGGTTGTGGAAGGGAGGAAGATCGGCGTGAAGGGCGCCCTTCCCGGTGACACCGTGGATGTGACACTCCTCTCGGTCAAGCGGAACAAGGCCCGTGTCCGGCTGGAATCCCTCGTCGAGCCCGGCATCGAACGAATCGCACCGGCCTGTCCCCACTTCGACGTCTGTGGCGGGTGCCGCTGGCAGGATGTTCCCTGTGATGTCCAGCTTTCGCTCAAGGCCGGGCTGGTGAGCGACGCCATCTCAAAGGTCCCGCAGTTCGGCGGCGCCGGTGAGGTGACGGCGGTTCCGTCTCCCGATGTGTTCCATTACCGCAACAAGATGGAGTTCACCATCGACGGCCCGCCCTGGCTGGACGGCCGTGTGCTCGTGGGCCTGCACGAGGCGGGGAAATTCGACCGGGTGTTCGATGTGGAGGACTGCCGCCTCCAGTCGGAGGTCTCCAACCGTATCGTCGCGTGGACACGGGAATTCATCCGCGAACGGGGCCTTGCGGCGTATGGCCTGAAATCCCATGAAGGCCTGCTCAGGTTCCTCGTCGTCCGCGAGGGAAAGAACAATGGCGGCGGAGTCATGGTGAATCTTGTCACCTCCGGCGAACCGTTCCCGGAAGAGGAGGATTTCGCCGCGGGAATCGTCGACGCCGTCCCTGAAGTGACCACCGTTCTGCGCACCATCAACCGCACGAAAGCCTCCGTCGCCTCGGGCGGGGAGAAACGCGTTCTCCGAGGTCCCGGCACGATAACGGAAACCATCGGCGGCAGCACCTTCGTGATCTCGCCCGAATCCTTCTTCCAGACCAACAGCCGCCAGACGGAGCGGCTCTATGACTGCATCCGTGACTTCTGCGCGCCCGATCCCTCGCGTTCCCTGCTCGACCTCTACTGCGGGACGGGGACCATCGGCATCTTCCTGGCGGACGACCTGCATGCGGTGACCGGCATCGAGATCGTCGGGAGCGCCGTCGAGGACGCCCGCCGTAACGCCGCCCTCAACGGTGTGGAGAACTGCACCTTCATCGCGGGAAAGGTGGAGGACACGATCGACGAGACCATGTCGGGCGAGTTCGATACGATTATCTGCGACCCCCCGCGAGCGGGGATTCATCCCCGCGCCATGAGCCATCTTCTCCGCATGCGCATCCCCCGGTTCATCCATGTTTCCTGCAATGTGAAGGCCCTGCCCGCCGACCTTGAAAGCCTGGCCATGGCAGGCTACCGGCTCAAGGCGGTACGCGCCTTCGACATGTCCCCGCACACGGCTCATGTCGAGACGGTGGCGCTGCTGGAGATCGGATGAGCTGTTCATCTCCCAGGCTGCGAGCAGTCTCCACATGCGACAGTTGATTATCGTTCTGATCGGCCAGGATTGCCCTCCCCCACCTGCTTTCCGGTGCTGCAACTGAAAAAAATGAGAAAAAACAACTTGCATATATGCTCATAAGAAATGATATTTGATATTCCAGTCACCCGTGACTGAGTGTATATAATTCATGCATCGATGTCGGACGGCTGATTTTCGGCCCACGGGCATCCTGTCCGGGCTTGCCGGATACTATGCCTGATATGTGATATCTCAAATGGAAGATCATAACTATATGAATGAAGGAGTGTTATCAATGAACACGGTACGATTGTCTCGCAGCGGATTTCTGGCAGCACTGGCGTGCATCACGATGTTCATGTTTTTCACGAATAATGCGAATGCCGAGGGTCATATTGGTGTCCACGTCGTAACGGAGACTGAGCAACCCGAACCCCAGCCTCTCGAGGGAGCGGCGGTCGTCATCACCAATGACGGGGGATTCAGACGTGAAGGGACGGCCGATTCAAATGGATGGTTTAACATCTACAATGTCGATCCGGGAGTATATACCATTCACGCGTCGAAACACGGGTATGAGGAAAAGCAAACCGCAGCCACCGTTGAAGACGGAAAAAAAACGGAAGTCACCATGAACCTGGCGATGGTGTATGCCAATGTGGAAGGTGTGATATACAATGCCCTTAACTATGATACCGTCCAGAAAGCGTATGTGGAGATCATTGACCTTGAGTTGAATTATGATGCCGAATACGGCTCGTATTGGTTCAATCTGGTGGAGCCGGGGACGCACACCATGCGTATTTCCGCTCCGGGTTATGAGGAGCTTGTGCGTGAGGTGGTCTTCGAAGGCGGGAAAACGAATTATATCGATCATTTCCTTCAGCCTCTGGACCGCGGTTCCAGCCTGCGGGTGACCGTGCTGAGCGACAGAACGGGCGAGCCTATCGAGGGCGCAGAGGTGACTATCTACAAGGATATGGATGTAACGTCCCAGCGGGAAGGGACGACCGGGGCGGATGGCGTTCATCTGTTCGAGGGGTTGGATAATGGTACCTACACGGTGAACTGCAGCAAGAGTCCATACACCGATCATACGGCCGAAGCCTCGGTCGAAGGCGAGACATCGGTCACCGTGCGGTTGCCGAGGCCGGACACGTTCACTCATTCGGGGTACACCTTGAACGCCGAAGACGGAAGCCGAATCGCGGGTGTTGTGGTTACCATAGAATCAACGGACCTCTCCGCAAGGACCTATCAGGCCGGAGCATTCACCATCGAAAACATTCCGCGCGGAACCTATACCGTAACCTACACGCACGGTTCATATTATCCATACTCCCACGAAATAAGCGGCGAAGGCGGCGAGATCACGAATATGGATATCCATCTCACTCCCGCACCGCAGCAGCTCTCCGGCACAGTGGTCGACGGATTCGACGGTTCGCCCGTGCCCGGCGCGCAGGTGAAGATACGGAGATTTTCTCCTGAACCCACGGTCACGGGGAATGATGGTTCATACCGGTTCGAGGGGGTGCCATATGGCGATGTGACCCTCGATATCACCCATGACAGCTACCAGCCCGCCGTTCTCGAGACCACCGTGGGCAACGATGACCGGACGAACCTCGAACGCCGGAACGCCGTGCTTTCCGGCATTGTTGCGGACCAGTTCGGCCGTCCCGTGGAGGGAGCCGCAGTAACGTTCGACCGCTTCGGTCTCTCGACCGTGAGCGATGCTGTCGGCGCATATTCGCTGGAGATGATATGGGGCACATGGACGGGTTCGGTCTCCAGGGACGGTTATGGCCCGGGCGAGGATGAGGTGTATGTCGCTCCGTCGGGGGAATCGCGTCATGATTTCACCCTGACCGCCGCGACAGGCCAGATCAGCGGCCGGGTCCTCGACATCCGAAGCGACTCCGAGATGAACGACGTTACGGTGAGTGTAACAGGATACGACCTGTCCTACTTCACCAGCACGGACGGGGCGTATGTATTCCCGGAGGTCCCCGTGGGAGAGCAGGAGCTCGTCTTCGCGCACCCGGAATACATAACGGAACGCCGTATCATCACCTTCGATCCCGATGATCCCGCGTTCGAGGTCGTTCGCATGAGCCCCAAGACCTCGTCCATCATCACCACGCCGGACCTGCCGCCCGCGTTCGTTGGCGAACCGTACAAGGCCAACATCATGACCAAACCCCCGGCATCCAAGACCGCCGCCTCATCCGCCTCGTACGCCTCGATCAACTTCGCGCTCCTCGAGGGACCGGAATGGATGACGCTCGACACCGTGCTGGGGATGCTCGGGGGAACGCCCGCGGCTGAACATGCAGGCCACAACCAGCTCGTCTCTGTTTCCGCGACCTATGACGGTCTCACCGATACGCTCACAACGCTCATCGACGTGCTCGACCGCTCGGTCGGCGTACGGGCCGAGACGCCCGATTTGTTCGCGGTCGAAGCGCCCTTCCCAAACCCCTTCAATCCAGCCGTCACCATACCGTTCACCCTGCCTGACGACCGTCATGTTCGGGTGATGGTATATGATGTCCTGGGTCGTCACGTGCGCACGCTCCTCGATGGCTCTCCGGGGCCGGGCCGTCACCATGCGGTCTGGGACGCCCGTTCCGAAGGCGGGGAGACGGTCGCGGGCGGCGTATACCTCTACCGGGTCGTTGCTGGACGGGAACAGCGTACCGGCAAGCTGTTGTATGTCAGGTGAGGAGGGAGGGTGAAGGACCGAGGGACGGGAATGAAAGCGGCGTTCCGCCCGCTCGTGCCTTTGCGCCTGTCGCCGAAGCAGCATTTTTCAAGCCCGATCTCGTCTTCGTGGAAGATGTCGGCATTGGATGCTGCGCTCAGTATCGTGTGAATGCTTATCATTACTGCCCATTAGGCGGCATTGAACGGAATGGCGGTTTGCGTTCGATTTTGCGCATTGACATTCCCGGTTTTCAAAGCTCAGCTTCTTCCATCAGGCGGTGAAGTCTGAGAAGGTGACATGCCGCCGTGCACAGTACCGTCTGCCTCCTTCAGGTATCCGCAAACTGCCTGTCCAGCTCAGCTGGCACCATAATTATGCACTTCTCATGATACGATATGAGTATCCGGCCGGTGCCGGCAGGGGATTTTCACACCTTCCAGCGTCATTCCAACGCCTCCATCAGCCCGTCGCAGAGTGTTTCGGCCAGTTTTTCCCGGTAGGAATGATAGCGCAGACGCCATGCGCCGTGTGTGTTGTTGAGGTTGGCGAGCTCGACGAGGATTTCGAGGTCGGAGGGGTTCTTGTACAGGACGCCGAGGCCCCTGGGCTTGCTGTTGGATGTTGCGCCGGTTACAGCTTTCGCGAGCCTGCGGGCGAAGGCGCGGGACCTGCCGCCGTCGAGCCGCGTGAGCCGGTGGTAGAAGACGGTGATGGGCTGGTCCCGGCTGTCGGCGAGATAATCGGCGTGAATGGAGATGAAGACGACCTTCCTGCCTTTGTGGTAATTCCGGGCGATCACGGCCCCGGCGATCCGCTTGCGTTCGCGGATGCTGTGGGCGGGGGAGTCGGTGCGGATGTCCGCGCTCGATATGTTGTATTTCTGGGTGCGGTAGCCCCGTGGGTCCTTTACATCCTTGATGCCGAAATCGGGCGAGTAGTGGGTGACGAACACGATGCCGCCGTTGAGCATGATATGGCGGAGCAGCCGGAGGGTGACGTCATAGACGAGGGGCGCCTCGATGGCCTCGGTGTTGCGGCCGTCCCCGCGCATGACCGTGGGCATGGTGCCGGGATCATTGCCGCCGTGGCCCGCGTCGAGCACGAAGCAGTAGCCGGACAGACGGGAGCTTGCCGATCCTGCGTCGATGGCCGCCTTGATTTTCGGGTAGGGCGCCTCGAGGGCGGGGTCCACGGTCCGTTCGCCCTCGACCTCTGCTGGAGCGGGTGACCTCTGCCGGTCATGTGTTTCCGTTCTGCCTGTTTTCACGCCGCCATCGAAAAAACCGCTCCGCTTCTCGGGAATCCAGACTGTCCAGACCTGCGCGTTCTCGGTCTTTTCCCCCGTCAGAAAATCGGGATTGAACATACGGTTGTATTCGATCAGTTCCCTGCGATGTTCGAGGACCCCGTGCGCTTCGAAGATTGCGTCCAGCGGGCGGTCGATGGGGATCGAGAGAACGGGAAGGGCATACGACCGGTCGAGATGAAGCGCGTCACCATCGGCCATGAGGTCCGCGTTCATTTCGAGGAACAGGATGAAGCGTTCCCGGTCTGCCGGGAGACCGTGCCGCCTGAGCAGTTGATAGACGCCGTCGCTCTTCCCGGGCCTGACATGCAGGCGGAGAGCGCCTGTTTCATTGACCGCGGCAGCCCGTCCGGCCTGAAGAAGAAGCATGCACAGCAAGAGGAGACGGGTGAATCTGATCATCGGTTTCGCGTGTTCTCCGAATTGATGAAATGATGGCGAAGCGGTTGCGGTCCGGTTCGCAATTTCTGCGGCAGATGCATTGTATAATCCGGGTATCAAGTTAAGTAAGCAAAGCGTGAAACCATGCTTTTTTACCTCTTGAATTGCGCGAAAGAGAATACGTTGAAGCTGA
>CAYNWJ010000071.1:12096-13379 GCA_964400815.1 uncultured bacterium | reverse complement strand
CCTCGCCGCCGGGGTCGACCAGCACCGTCTTTCCCCCGTGCGCGACGACGAACGATCCCACATCGTTGTGATTGTGCTGTTCGCCGTTGTGGCCGCCCTTGAGCGCAGCGGCGATCCCGTCGCCTCCGGGCCGCGCGATCAGCACACCGGCGTCCGCGAACCAGTGGCGCAGCGGGTCCGCTTCGTCGCTTTCACCGTTTTCGTCCGTATCCGGGCGGGGATCGTCGATCCCGAACAGGGCGAGCTCATAAAGCTGGCCGCCGGATGAGCGGGGTGCATCCTCCCATCGGTCGTCCCCGAAGCCGAAACGCCGATTCAGCCAGCGCATATAGCGCGGGTTGGGGCGGGCGTCGGGCGGGCAGTCGGCGAAGGCGGGATAGACACCGTTCGAAAGCTCGAGATCGAGGGGAAACGAAGCGATGTTGCGGAGCTTGTCCCCGGCGAGCAGGTCCATCCGCCAGCCGGTCGCCCGGCCCACGGCGCAAGCGAGCATGAGATAGTGCCCGAAACCGTAATTCCAGTAAGACAACCCCTCCGAGCAGTATCCGTCGGCGGCGAACCCTTCCAGGTAGTGGGGCGAATAGCGTTCCACCGCCCAAAGGAATTCGGCCCGCTCCTCCACGGACGGCAGCATGGCGAGCGCCGCACCGACCGTACCGCCGATGCACACGCTGTTCCAGTTGTTGGTCCCCGTCATCCACCAGAGCAGATCCTCCTCTCCGCGCACCATCCGCAGAAAGGGGTCGAACACCCGCCGTCGCATCTGGGCGTGGAGGAACCCCCTGACATCCGGATCGATGACCTCCCCCACGAGGCGGTCCACCGTGGCCAGACCCCAAGCCGTGGTCGCCGGATTGAGGTGGATCACGATCTTACGGCCGAGAAAATTGTCCAGATTGCGGTCGTGGGCGGGAAGCACCCAGGTGCGCTCGGAACAGATGGCCTCGATATAACGCTCGATGGCCGGAATGAACCGTCCCCCGTTCTCGATGCACTCGCCGATCACCAGCCGGTACAGCGTCGTCCGTCTTCTGCCGAGGGGACGCTGGTAGTTGTACCGGTTCCCGGTGCGGGAGAATTCCAGGAACAGCTCGTCGGGCAGCTCCGGCGGGAGCACGTCCATGAGCTTTTCAGCTTCGGTCACGGCGCCGGCGAAGGCCGGAGAGGCGCCGACACGCTCCCAGACAGTTCGGTCGGATATGGGTGCGCCGAAACCCGTGGGATTTTCTCCGAGCATGGCGGCGATCTCTCCGATGCGGACAGTATCACGTTCCGCCGCCCCG
>CAYNWJ010000071.1:0-12086 GCA_964400815.1 uncultured bacterium | reverse complement strand
GCGAGCAACGGGAGATAACAGCATGATTGCGAACAGGATCGGAAGCCATGAGTACGATGCTGCGGGTATTTTCATGATCGATGTCTCCGGTTGGCGGCGAATGTTGTCCACAGAGGTAATAAACAGGCGGAAATCCCGGGACGCAACAGGGATTATCCCTGCACGGGAGCCATATTCGTCTTGACTGCGACGCAACTTCGGCGTACCATTACAGTAACGCATACGGGAATACAGGCGGTGTTCCGCCCATACCGGGGAGGGATCATGGACTACGACGTTTCCATCATACGGCCGCAGGTGAAGCTCGGCGACATCGCCATGCGCGGCAGGGAGTTCGCTTCCGCACGGAGGCGGGCGATACGGAAAGGGCTGCAAACCCTCCACACCCTCGAGCTCATGGCCCAGACCATCTACAAATTCCAGATCACCGGCGGGGACTCGGAACTGAACCGTCAGCTCACCGCCGCCATGCTGAACGAGATGACCCATTACCAGGACTTCCAGGTGAAGCTGTACGAATACGGCATGAAACCGAGCGTGCTCAGGCTCGCTTACTGGTTCGTGGGGTTTGCATTCGGTTTCGGGTCACGCGTGCTGGGACGTTCGGCTATCCTCAGGACCGGCGTCTGGGTGGAGACGAAGGCGGTCCATCACTATGCCGAACTCCTCGCAACCATCGACTGGGACGACGATACCCGGAAGGTGATCGAAAAGGACCAGGCCGACGAGGACGGTCACATCAACCGTTGGACGGCGCTTTTGAAGGAAGCCTGAAACCACGCGACAACGCCCGCCCGATGTGAACGACGGCACGAATCATGGTGCGGCGGCCCGTTCAATCGACACAGGAAGCCTTGTTCATAAAGAATGTCCAGTCTGGCACGCATCGTATATCGTATAATGAGGTTAAAAAAGAGTATCTTATCAAAGCTGACAAACGCTGATATAATCATATAACCCCTCCGTCACAACCGTGACACCTCCCCTGACTGGGGAGGCGGGTACGGGAAACAACGGCGGCGCATGCCCCCCTGCGGGGGGGACAAGGACGAAGTCCGGAGAGGGGCAGCATGACGTACATCAGCTTACTTGACTGGATAAGCGGATATTCATATCATGACACAGGATAACGACACGGCCACGGCCGAACAGCTCGTCCCGCCTCCTGAAGACACGGGCAATATCCTCAGGACCGATTCGCTGGTGAAGACCTTCAAGAAGCGGCGTGTGGTCAACGGCGTCTCCATCAGCATCCGGCAGGGACAGATCGTGGGGCTCCTGGGCCCGAACGGCGCCGGCAAGACCACCACGTTCCGGATGGTGGTGGGGATCCATGCCCCCACATCGGGAGAGATATACCTCACCGACACGAAGCTCACGAAACTGCCCATGTACAAGCGGGCCCGTCTCGGCATCAACTACCTCCCCCAGGAGGCATCGATCTTCAGGCGCATGACGGTCGAGGAGAACATCATGGCGATCCTTCAGACCATGGGATTCTCCCGGTCGAAGAGAAAGGAGCGCCTGGAGGAACTGCTGGACGAACTGGGTGTGGCCCATATACGCAGGAGCATGGCGTTCACCCTCTCCGGCGGAGAAAGGCGGCGCGTGGAGATCGCCCGTGCGCTGGTCACCGAACCCCGGTTCATCCTGCTCGACGAGCCCTTCGCCGGCATCGATCCCATCGCGGTCGAGGATATCCAGAACATCGTGGCAGACCTGAAGAACATGGGCATCGGCATCCTCATCACCGACCACAATGTCCGCGAAACCCTCGCCATCACCGACATGGCCTATATCATGGCCGACGGTGTCATCCTGACCGAAGGGACCTCCGAGTTCCTCGCCAGCGACCCCGAGGCCCGGAAGATTTATCTCGGGGAGCGATTCAGGATGTAGGCCGCGGGTCCCCGCGCCGCATCGGGCCGGATGAGCAGAGGTTTTTTTCCGTCTTTTCCGTTCGCCCGAAGCGTCGGAACCATAACCCCCGATGCGATAAAAATCTTGAAGTGGAAACAACTATGGCGTATTATATTTACCAGTGATGACCGGTTCTTCATCCGGCATGAAAAAACCGAAAAACCACCCGGGACCATGTCCGAACCATGTTGAAACTCACTCAGGAAATCAAGCTGCAACAGAAGCTGGACGTGCGCATGATCCAGTCGCTCAAGCTTCTGCCCCTCACCACCATGCAGCTCGAACAACGCATCAACCAGGAGATCGAGGAGAATCCCATGCTCCAGGTGGACGAAACGATGCGCCAGGAGCAGGAGACCGAAGAAACCACATCGCGTCAGACCGACGACAACGGTCAGGTCAACACGAACTCCATGGAAGACACCGATGACGGTGATTTCACCGAGGCCGACTGGCTGAAATACATGGAAGACGGCATGGACTACCGGCGAAGCAGCCGGCAGGAATACGACCCGAACATCGAGGAGATGGAACCGACCTACACCTATACGGAGACCCTCTCCGAGCACCTCCTCGAACAGCTGGGCATGACCATGCGTGACGACGCCCGCCGTGAACTGGGGGAGTTCATCATCGGCTGCATCAACGACGACGGATTCCTCGAACTCGGTGCCGGGGAGATCGCCGCGGACATCGACGTCCCCGTGGAGAGCGTCGAGGAACTGATCGCCATTATCCAGACCTTCGACCCGTCCGGCGTGGGCGCCCGCGACCTGCGGGAAAGCCTGCTGCTCCAGCTTCGCGACCGCGGCCTGGAGGGCACGCCCGCCTGGGACATCGTGGACGGTCACTTCAAGGAATTCACCCACCGCCGGTTCAAGGACATCATGAAGGCCCTCGACATCGGCGAGGACGACCTGAAACTGGCGACGGACGACATCTCCATGCTCAGCCCCCGGCCGGGAGCGGTATTCAAGGATGTGGCGTCCACAGCCGTCATCCCGGACATTCTCGTGGAGAAGGTGGACGGCGACTACGAGATCATGCTCAACGAACGCAATGTCCCCCACCTGACCATCAGCCAGAACTACCGCAAGCTCCTGGCCAAGAACTCCGGCACATCCAAGGAGACGCGGAAATACCTCGTGGACAAGCTCAACGGCGCACGGTGGTTCATCAATTCCATCGAACAGCGGCGCAACACCATTCTCCGGGTTTCCCGCGCCATCGTGGACGAGCAGAGTGAGTTCCTCGAGCACGGCGTGACCCACCTGCGCCCCATGACCCTTCAGGACATCGCGGAGAAGATCGGCGTCGCCATCTCCACCGTCCAGCGGGTCACCTCCGGGAAATATATCCAGACTCCGCAGGGAGTGTTCGAGCTCAAGTATTTCTTCACCCAGCGGATATCGTCATCCGACGGCTCCGAGGACCTGTCGGCGAAGACGGTGAAGGACAAGCTCCGCAGACTCATCGAGAACGAGGACCCGCAGAAACCCCTGTCCGACCAGAAGATCACCGACCGTCTCAACGAAGACGGCGTCTCCATTTCACGCCGCGCGATAGCCAAGTACCGCGACGAGCTCCAGATACCGCCCGCGCGCATGAGGAAGGAACTGTGACGGCGCCCGCGGACGCGCAGGAGCGATGAGGACGATGACCAGACCATCCCCCGACATGAAAGAAGCCGAACAACCACGAAGTACCGGCGCGACAGCCACGGTCCGGGATTCCGGCCGCGGAAACGGCGTGCGCGGCCTTTCTCTTCCAGCATGTGCGACGGAGGGGAGGTGAGGCCGTGGGACTGCTCGTAACCTACATAGTTCTCGCGCTTGTCGTCTCCTTCACCTGTTCGCTCCTGGAATCGGTGATTCTCTCCACCACCCATGCCTATATCGGGCTCCTGGTCAAGGAGGGCAGGCACAGCGGGGCCATGCTCCGCAGGATGAAGAAGAACATCGACCATCCCCTGGCCGCCATCCTGACCCTGAACACGGTGGCGAACACCATCGGCGCCGCGGGCGTGGGCGCGCAGGTCTTTCACCTGTTCGGCAGCCAATGGGTCGCGCTTGCCTCGGCGCTCCTCACCCTGTCCATCCTCGTCTTCTCCGAGATCATCCCGAAGACCATAGGCGCGGCATACTGGAAACAGGTGGCCCCCTACGCGGCCTATGTGCTCAGGGCCCTCATACTCCTGCTCTATCCCTTCGTGCGCATCCTCCAGGGCATTTCCCGGCTGATATCGAAGGGCGGCGGGGGACAGGGGCACATAACCCGCGAGGAGCTGATCGTCATGGCGGAAGTGGGCGAGCGCGCCGGCGTGCTCCTTCCCAAGGAAACACGCATCATCGAGAACCTGCTGCTTCTGGGCGAGCTTTTCACCGGCGACATCCTCACACCCCGATCTGTCCTCCTGGCGGTGAAGATCGACAGCACCATCGGCGAGGTCGTCGAACGCCACACTCCCATTCGATTCTCCCGCATCCCGGTCATCGGCGACAGCATGGACGACATCCGGGGGGTCATCCTCAAGGACGAGCTCATCGAGGCCCATTCCTCCGGCCGCTCGGACGAAACGGTCGAGCAGATCATCCATCCCCTCCACGCCGTCCCCGACTCCAAGACCATCTCGGACCTGCTCGACGAATTCATCAACCGCCGTGAGCACATCTTCCTCGTCATCGACGAATATGGCGGAACCGCGGGCATCGTCACCCTCGAGGACGTGATCGAGACCCTCCTCGGCGTGGAGATCATGGACGAGTTCGACTATATCGAGGACATGCGGGCCTATGCGCTTGAACGCTGGAAGAAACGGCGGAAGAACTGGGTGTTGTGATGTAGTGTGTGCTTTTCTTCCCCCGCCGGAAGAAAAGCACCAAAAGAAGGGCGCCCTGCGAACCGCTTTATCCGTGCATGACTCGCGTCGTCCGGCTGTTTCGGAACTCGCGCGACACAGTCGCTCTCGAACATGCCGAAACAGTACCCCGGACTCATGCTCGATGCACGGCGCGTTTCGACGGGATGAAAAAAGCGTCAGCCGATACCTTCACACGCACACCTACTCCCGCTCCCGCTCCCCCTCGATCCCCGCATAGAATTCCGGGCGGCGGCATTCGAAGATGTTGTTGTGGCGGTTGATGCTCTTGTTTGCGGCCTCTTTCGGGTCGATGTCCACCACCACGGCGGCGTCACCTCTCTCAGGCGCCGAGGCGAGCACCTCGCCCCCCGGCGACACCACCTGGCTCGCGCCGGTGAAGGTGAACGAATACTTCCCCCGCGATTCCGTGCCGTACCTGTTCGCCGTCACGCTGAACACCCGGCTCTGGATGCTCGCGATCTTCATCCCCTGCTGGCCCCAGGGCAGCACGAAGTTCACCGGATGGCAGATCACCTGCGCCCCCGAAAGCGCCAGCACCCGCGCCGACTCGGGGAAGAACCAGTCGAAGCAGATCATCATCCCCACGCGCGCGCCCTTCACTCGCTCCACGGCGAACGGCCGGTCCCCCGGCGTGAAGAACAGGTTCTCCGCCCCGAAAAGGTGGAGCTTCCGGTACACCTTCCTTTTCCCGTCCGGCCACAACAGCGCCGACGAATTGAACAGCCGCGCGCCCGCACGCTCGGCGAATCCCACCACCAGCGCGCAGTCCTTCTCCCGCGCCGCTTCCGCAAGCAGTCCCAGCGATTTCGAGTCCTTCGCCGGTTCCGCGATGTCCATGAGCTCGGCCTTCGAGGTGAAGGCATAGCCCGTGGTCGCAAGCTCCGGCAGGACAAGGAGGTCGGCGTCTTCGGCCACAGTGTTGACGAGGGCGAGGAGTTTGTCGACGTTGCCGGAAACGTCGCCGAAGACGGGTTTGAACTGGATGAATCCGGTTTTCATGGTGAGGGCCTTTTAAAATGGATTATTTCCTTGACACTGTATAATGAAAAGAATACTTTGTTCAAAATACCACCAGTTGAAATAACATTTTTTTCATTTTCTTTGGCATGATTGACCCGAGGAGAAAAATTATGCAAATCATGGATTGTTTGGATGTCATGACAAAACAATACTTGAACCGTGTAATTGACAGTATTTTCAAGGAAAACATTCCCAAGGGCAACGAGGAGCAGCTAAAAAGCCAAATCGAAAAAAATATCGCTTCTTTAACAAGCAAAGAAAGAATCAATGAAGCATTACAGCTGCACAGCATGCCGCGAACAAATAGAATATTAACTCGAGCTGTGATCAACATCCTTCTCGAAGAATTAGATCACAATTGTACTGTTCAATGTTTATATGAAAAATTAAAAGGCTATGAAACTGGTATTATTGAAAAAGCAAATGATGATAATGTATTTGCATTATCGAATCAAAATTCAATAGATATTTACAGAACAGTTCTTGAAGTGGCACTTGAAGATGCTGATATTTCAAAAGATGAATTTGCATTATTAGAGAAACTTAGGCAGAAACTTCAAGTTAATCGTTTAGAGCACCAATTACTGGAAAGTCAACTCGGTATGTTTCCTCAGAAAGGAAATAAACTGCACTCATTCGACGATTTAAATACAGTGTTGCTTGATCTTCAAAAAAAGGGGATACTTTTCTATTGCAATAAGGCTGATCCTAATCCGTTGGTTGTCTTGCCCGAGGAGATAGCATCAATTGTAGCTGAAACAGTAGGGTTTGAAATGAGAACATGCGCGCAAAAAATGCTGCACGAAACTCTCACTCTTCAACAATTGAAAAAAATTTCAAAACATTTTGGTCTTCCAACATATGGATCAAAACAAAATTTTTCGGATAGATTGATTGAGTCACAATGCAAACCAAGTGAAATGTTAAACATATTGGATAATAATGAATTAAAGGAAATCATCAGGAAATTGCCTGGTGTAACGTTAAGTGGAAAGAAACACGACAGATTAAAAAAAGTAATCAATTATTTTGCACAATTAACTTCGAAGGATCCTGTATCTTCAGAAGATCCCAGAGAAATATATTATCAATATCTTGAGGAACTTGCAGCAAGAAACAATCAAGAGCTATATCGTTTGGGCATAATCAAAAAAGATAGGGAGATGGAAGATTATTTTGAAAAAGGTACCAGCTATCTATTTGAAATGAAGTTACATCAAACATTAATTAAGATGGACGGTAACGACCACGCTGATGGAGGCATTGAATTCCCGAATGGTGAATTGCTCTTATGGGACAATAAAGGAAAAGAACAGGAATACACTTTCCCTAAAAGCCACGCAGACCAATTTCTTCGTTACATAAGAGAATCAGCTATACGGGTCAATGTCTTCCTTATTGTTGTACCTTCAGTTTCATCCGAAGCAAAGGATCAAGCGCTCAAACTTAAACTAAGAAATCCTACTGACACCGACATAGCTTTAATTACAGCTCAAAATCTTAAATTTGTGGCTGAGAAATGGACCTCATTAGCAAAAAACGACGCTTTCAATTTAAATATTTTCAATACGACTGGAATATTGGACAGAACTACTCTCGAAGAGAGGATGAAAATACTCTTATAAGAATCTCCAACTCTCTGCCATTTCCTCATGAAAGCAAAGGAGTCTGAAGCTCCCTGTTTTTCATTCTCCCTCATCAAGGGGAGCTACTCCCCAAACCCCTCATCCGCATGATTGACCACGGCGGTCGACGGAAACCCCTTCGCCCCGAGTTTGTTGACCGCGCGGACCCGCAGGGTGTTCCTGCCTGACTGGAGGAGCCATGTCCAGCGGTCTCCGACCTTTTTCCAGCCGGTATCGTCCACATCCACCTCGAAATGGCTGAAGTTCGGCGTATAGGTCTCGAAGCGCAGGAAGAGGCGGTCGTTGCCGAAGCCCGAGACGGCGTCGATCTTCACCTTGTTGAGATCGGGCCACATGTCGCGGGGACGGTCGGTGTGCCATGAGTTCTTGCGTACGGGAGGCGTGCGCTCGTCGTACCAGTTGAGATAGCCGTTCCAGGGCCAGTTGGTCCCGCTGCCGTGGGAGACCGGGCGCGGGTAGGGCTTCTCGTACCAGTTGTTGCGGGGCACGAGACGCATGAAGGCGGTGTTGATGAGGCCGGTGAGCTTCTTGTAGTCGTGGTGGACGAGGGAGCCGCGTTTGACCGGGGGCGGGTCGTCCTCGCGCAGGTCGAACCACACGAACCGGTCCTCCATCCAGTCGAGGGTCTTCCCGGGGAAGAAATAGTCCAGATAGACCGTGTGGAGGTCCAGCAGGCTCATGGGCTCGGCGGTTTCGGCGTCGTAGTTGTAATGGTTCACATAGTCGGCGTCGAAGAACACCCACTTGCCGTACTCGTCGTTCCAGACCTCGATGACCTCGTGGATGACCACGTTGACCATGCGCGCCTGCCAGCCATAGGCCATGCACATGCCGCCGAGGAGATTGTTGAAGGTGAGGCAGTAGCCGCCGGCGCCGGAGGTCTCCACGCGGTTGAGGATGGACAGGCCGTCCCAGCCGGGGAATTCCGGGAAGGGGGTCGAGTGCCGCCAGCGCCGGGAGACATAGTCCAGGAGCCTGACCTGGGCCTCGAACTGGGTGCGGGCTCCGGCAACGACCTCGTCGAGGTTCTCGCGCTCGCGCAGTTCCGCGAACTCGGAACGGTCCCACTTCTCCCATTCCCAGTCAACCGAGGAATATTTGATGGGCTCGTTTACTGTTTCGACCACGTGGATGTTGTCGTGGAGCGGGACACGTTCGAGGAGCTCGGCGGTGACATCGATGGACTTCACCACGGGGGTGGCGAGGGGGTTGTCCGTGGAGAGCTCCGCGCGCACCTGGATATAGCGGCGGTTCAGGTCGGCCCCGCCGATCTCGAAGGTCAGCTCAGGCCCGCTCCCGATCAGGCGGTAGTCCTCCCAGTCGCCGGCGAAGGGCTGGGGCGAGAGGCCGCGGCGGAAATAGTAGTCCACCTTCGTCCCGGCGGGGACCTCCGCCCGCGCGGTGAGCCTCATGGAGCGAATCTCCCGGAGGGGAACGATGAAATCTTCCGAATCGCCCTTCCAGAGATCAATGACCGGCGTGGCGAGCCATCCGCTGTCGACATGGCGGTCCAGGCTCAGGCGGATGGAATACTCGGCGCGGTTCTTCCCCGGCGGGCCGAAGGGGCTCTCCTTCCATGTCTCGCCGCCGTCGGTGGACTTGAAGGAGGTCTCGCCCACATGGGCCGGATCGCCGCCGCCCTTTTCGAATTCCTCCGCCCGCGCGATGAAGATGGTCCAGCCCTCCTCCTTGTTCTTCGCTTCCGGGCAATAGAACTCGAGGATGTTCCCGCCTTTCTTCAGCCACTCGGCGGGAAACTCGCTCCAGCGGTACCATTCCCGGTTGTGGTCCGTGTCCCAGGTGTCGATCCGGCTCTCGCGGCCGTTGACCGTAAATTTCAGGGGGTATTTGCCGGACTTGTAGTAGGGGAAGATAACCACCCAGGCGGACTCGGCGCGGGGATCGTCGAGGGTGAGGACCTTGCGGGCGCGGTTCGGCCCCCAGATGTCGTCGGTATGGGCGCCCTGCTCGCTGTGACCGGAACCGGGGGCGTCGTTCTCCACGAGCACCATGTCGAAGAGGGAGACGCCTCCGGAGGGATGCTTCATGAGCCGGCTCATGAACCCGGTTTCATAGGTAATGAGGGCGTCGCCGCCCCAGGAGGTGGTGACCGTTTCGGCCGCCCCGGCCGGGGCCGCGATCATGGCGCACACCGCGACTGTCAGCGCCGCCAGTCCGGGGAGCGCCGCGTTTCCGGGGTTCCGGTTTCTCTGCCGGTCAATCATGCGTCAGTCCTTTCTCCGGGTCGTCCGCGCATCACCGGAAAAACCGCGAAATCCACCGTCCGCCCGGCAGCCGGTGGAGGACGGTCCTCACAATCGACTGGTGGAGTTCGTGGCGGTTCGCGGCGTACCAGTAGCCGATACGCTTTCCGATTCTGAAATAGATGCTTTCCTTCGGCATGGATTTCCGCCTGTATTTCACACCGGCGGGGCCGTGATGGGCACGCAGTCCGGCGGTATAAGTTCACACGAGGTCGAATTCCTTCAGCCGGTGCCTGAGCGACCGCGAGTCTCCGACATAACGGTCCAGTTCCTCCCAGAACCGGGGACCGTGATTCTTTATCCGGGTATGCACGAGCTCGTGGAGAAGCACATAATCGACAAGCTCGCCGGGCAGGAGCAGAAGCCGCATGTTGAGGTTGATGTTGTTCTTCGCAGAACAGCTTCCCCAGCGGGTCTTCTGCGCGCGGATGAACACCCGGTTGTAGGTGAAGCCGTGCCGGTGCGCGAGATCACGGAGCCGCATGGTCAGCACCGCACGGGCCTCCTCGCGGTCAATGGCGGGCTCGCGCTCGCGGCGGTGGATGGTCTCCCGCTCGATGGCCCTGACCTTTTCGAGCTGGCGGCGCATCCATTCGACCCTGCCGCGCGCGAACGAAAGCGCCCGTTCGATCGACACGCCGCGGGGCACGGCGACACGAATCCCCCTGAACGGCCTGACCGAAATGACCACCCGCCTGGCGCGCCGGCTCCGCTCGAAGAGAACGGGCCCGACGCCTTCGAAATCGAAGGTGAACGCTTCGTCGCTCATGCGTCCACTCCGTTGACGATGTTGACCGGGCTGCCGGCCAGGAAGGAGGCGGCATTGGCGACCACCGTCTCCATGAGTCGCGAACGGGCGTCGAAGGTCGCCCAGGCGATGTGCGGCGTGATGATGCAGTTCTTCGCCTGAAGAAGGGGATTGTCGGCCTTCGGCGGCTCCGTGGATAGGACGTCCAGTCCGGCCCCGGCGATACGGCCGCCGTTCAGCGCATCCGCCAGGTCGCCCTCGTTCACGAGGGGGCCGCGGCCCGTGTTGATGAGAAAGGCGGAGGACTTCATGAGCGCGAGGCTGTCGCGGTTTATCAATTCGGAAGTCTGTGGGGTGAGCGGACAATGCAGGCTCACCACATCGCTGGTTTTCAGGAGATCTTCGAGGCTCACGGGTTTCACCGCGTGATCTTCAATCGACGCAACATCGTGGACGAGCACCTTCATCCCGAAGGCGCGCGCCACTCTCGCCACCGCACGCCCGATGCGGCCGTATCCCACGATTCCCATGGTCCCGCCCGCAATCTCCACGAGGGAACCGTCCCAATATGAGAAATCCGGGCTCGTCACCCACCTGCCGTCATGGACGGTGCGGGAATGGTGGGCCTGACGGTGCGCCAGTTCGATGAGAAGGCCGAAGACGAGCTGGACGACCGAATTGGTGGCGTATTCCGGGACGTTCGTCACCGGGATGTCCCGTTCCGCGGCGGCGTCCAGATCGACCACGTTGAATCCCGTCGCCATGACGCCGATGTAGCGGAGATCGGGAAGGGCCCCGATCACCGCCCGGTCGAGCAGGGTCTTGTTGGTGAGGACGATTTCCGCGCCGGCGGCCCGTTCGACCGTCAGCTCCGGCGGCGTGCGGTCGTATATTGCGCAGTCTCCCAGCGCCTCCAGGCCGTCCCAGGAAAGGTCGCCGGGATTGAGGGTGAAACCGTCGAGCACGACGATGGTCGGTATGTCTTCCATACGGATGAATCCTTTCACGATGGTTTTCGATGCGGGTGCGTCACCAGCTGCTTCCGCGCTCCTTCCACACATCGGCATAGCTGACGAGTTTGATGCCCTTCATGAGTATCGCCGACTTGACCTCGATGCTTGTGAGCGCCTCGAGCTCCGCCGCACGGTGCTTGCCCACACCGCCGCCGGGGAAGATATGGTCGGGCCGCGTGTGGATGAGGGCGTTCTGCTCGGGTGAATCGATGCCGGGATGGTTGACCCAGAGCCAGAGACCGGGCTCCAGTTCCAGGAGCTGACGGGCCGCCTCCTCAGTCTTTTGGTCCTCGGGGGTCATGTATATGCCGGGAAAGCGGGTCTCCCCCATCATGCCGGAAATGGGAAGGTTGTATTCGCGGCCGAGCCTGCGGTAGACATCCTCGAGACCGGGATAGCTGGAATAGCCCATGTAGTGGGTGTCGAGATACTGGACATTGACACCCTTCCTGAAAGCCAGCTCGATCTGGGCGCGGAACTCCTTCTCGATCTCGCGGACATCGGGCTTGTGGGAGAACAGTTCCTCCGGATACCGGTAGAAATAGCCGTCCTCGTCAACGATCGAAGACACCTCGCTCCATGGCAGCACCGGCC
>CAYNWJ010000070.1:0-13431 GCA_964400815.1 uncultured bacterium | reverse complement strand
GAAAAGCCTCGAAATATATGTTTATGCCGGAAAATGGGGAATGTCAGCGTATGAAACATGGTTGCGCCGGGGAATAAAATAGCATACATTGCGCATCTTCCGAAAAAACGGCAAAGAGAGCGAACGTATCGCATGAAAAAAATTAAAAAACAAACAGATGTATTTCCAGCAATAAATTTTTTATATTTGCTTCACTTTGTATTATATTATATACTGCTTACTCTGGGTGCCGTGCCTGTTTATGCGCAGTCCGACGTGTATCTGTCGGTGCGGGCGGGGGGATCGAGTTATATTCCGGTTGGTATCGGCGGCTTCACCTCATCCGACCTCTCGAGCCCACTGAACGAAGTGGGTACGGTGCTGGAATCGGATGTCATGAACAGCGGCCTCTTCGTCATCACACCGGCGCCGGAAACTGCTGGTGACGCTTCGGGCGGATCGTTCGAACAGTGGAAAGAGGCAGGGGCCAAATACTATATATTCGGTACGGAGATACAGAACGGCAGGGCCGTTTCGGTCGATCTGATCGATCTGAACACGCTTTTGACCGTCCAGCACGAGGAATACCGCATCGAGGAGAAACGCCCCTGGTATACCGCCCATGTGATCGCGGACGACCTGATTCAGCATTTCGCCGGTCTCAGGGGCGGAATGGCCTCTCAGGTGGCGTTCATCCGCAGGACGGGAGATACCAGCGAGCTGTACATCATGGACGCGGACGGCCGTAATGTCCGCCAGGTGACATTTTCGAAAACGATGCTCATGTCACCAAGCTGGTCGGCGGATGGCTCCCAGATCGCCTATTGCGCCCTGAACGCCGAGAACTGGCTCCTCATGATGCTCAATGTCAATACCGGTCAGTCCGTCGATATTTCACGGTGGCCGGGACTGAACACCACGCCGGACTGGTCGCCGGTCCATACGGATGTGCTCGCGTTCTCATCCTCTCGTGACGGGAACGCTGAAATATATACGTGCACCAGCGGAGGCGGTGACATACGGCGTCTGACAAATCATCGGCGGATCGATTCGAATCCATCGTGGTCGCCGGACGGCTCTAAGATCGCTTTTACATCGGACAGGACGGGGAACCCGCTGATCTATGTGATGAACAGCGACGGTTCCGGAGCGCACCGGCTCACATCCACGCCGAACGCCTACGAGGATTCCCCGTGCTGGTCACCCCGGGGAGACAGGATTGTGTTCGTGATGATGAGCGACTACGGCTTCGATATAGCCACGTCGTCATCGACCGGAGACGATGTTCTTGTCCTGACATTCGCTCAGGGATCGAACGAGGATCCCAGATGGTCTCCGGACGGCCTCAGGATCATTTTCACCTCGACGCGCGTTACGGGGACGAAACGGCTTTTCACTATGAACTGGGATGGGTCCAATCCCCGTCCCCTCACAATAGATGGAAATAATTATTCACCTGCGTGGGCACCCGCCGTCAGCGGCAATGATGTCAGAATAACGTCGCAGCGGTAGGGTCAAGTATCAAACCTTCGTACCAAGGGAAAGGATTTCGAAATGCACAAAAGCAGGCTCACGATTGTATCGTTTATCGCTCTGGCTGTGATGATAGCCGCACTTGCCGGCTGCGGGAGCAAAAAGAAGGAAACACCGCCTCCCCAGCCCGCTCCACGCCAGGAACGCCAGCAGCCCGCTCCCACCCCGCGGGTTCAGGAGCCCCCGAGACGCACGCAGGAACGCGACACCGTCCCCGCGAATCTCAGGCTTGAAACCGTGTACTTCGACTTCGACAAGTCCAACATCCGTTCGGACCAGCGTTCCGCGATGAACCGTAACGCCGAACTGCTCGACAAGTACGAAACCGTACGCATCCAGATCGAAGGACACTGCGACGAGCGCGGCACCAACGAATACAACCTCGCTCTCGGCGAACGCCGCGCAGAGACGGCAAAGCAGTATCTGGTCGACTACGGTATTTCCAGTTCCCGCATCACGACGATCTCCTATGGCGAGGAACGCCCTGTCGATCCGCGCCACAACGAGACCGCCTGGGCGAAAAACCGCCGGTGCGAGTTCGTGATTACCGCGAAATAAGGGATCTGTACGTTAACGGAACCATGTATTGAGAACGACTGGAATCGAATGAAAAGACGGGACCCGGCCATTCATTTCGCACGATTTGTTATATTTGTGATTGTCATTGCGGCGCTGATGATGACACAATCATGCGCAACCAACAAGGATCTTGTGCTCCTGCGCGATGAGATGAACACGCGAAATGATGCGGTCGAGTCCCGTCTTGATTCCATTGCCCGTTCCGTCGCCGAACTGGACAGTCTGGCTCGGGAACAGCAGCGTCTTTCCCAGAGCATCCGGGCGCTCGTCGGAGCGCAGGCCCAGTCCCAGCGCGATGAGATCGAACTGATCGCCGCCCGCCAGGAAGAGATCAATTATCAGCTTCGGGAGCTTCTTGAAAGCATGCAGGCCATCCAGCTCTATGGCGGGGCTCAATCATCACAGCCCACAGTGGCGCCGGCAGCGGCAGCCGCCGCCCGGGCGGCCGAAGCAGAAGCTTCCCCTTCAACCGCTCCAGCGCCTCCGGCCGCTCCCGAACAGACGCCCCGGTCCGAGCCGACCGCCGCCGAAACATCCTCCGTGGACCCTCAGAAACTTTATGACGCCGCTCCTACCGACATCCGCAACGACCGTTACACCCTGGCTGAAAGCAGGTTCCTTTCATTCCTCATGCAATTCCCCCAAAACGACCTTGCCGGCAATGCACAATACTGGCTCGGCGAAGCGGTATATGGCCAGGGCAAGTATGAACTGGCAATCAAGGAATTCGAAAAGGTCATCTCAAAATACCCCAAATCCCCCAAGGTCCCCGCGGCGATGCTCAAGATAGGCTTCGCCCAGAAGGAACTGGGAAAGAATCGCGAGGCTCTCGAAACGCTCAACCGCCTCATCGCCTCCTATCCCCAGTCCGGAGAGGCCGACCTGGCCCGCGAACGCCTCAACGCCCCCCAGGCCCAGCCCGAAAGCCCCACCGACAACTGACAGGTTTTCCGGTCAACACGACGTTTTTCAATAGACACGTACCGTCCGATTCCCGGCATGACAACCGTATATGCCGGAATGTCCCTATTGCACAGGGTGATCAATCCGGAACAGCAAGCGGAGGGATGAATGAGGTGAACAAGACGCTCTCACGCGGACCTGTCGGCGGCGTTTTCGAGAATGGGGGTGCGGGATGTGTAGCGCTCATCGTCGATGATTATCTGTCTCCCGCGTGATGTGGCGCGGTTGATGAGCAGAGGACCGCGAAGATTGATGGTGATGTCCTCCGGTTGTTCCGCGAGGGTGACGATGGAAAGCACGACGAGCTCCATCGGTTCGCCAAGCCCCAGATCGTCGAGAGAAGGGAGATGTTCGAAGGGAGCATATTCGCTGAATATCTGATTGGTTTCCACGACGACGAAATCAGGCCCGCCGTCCTCGACACTCAGCATGCTTTTAAAGGGCTCGCAGTCGTTGATGTCGAAAAAAACGAACTCCGTGAAATCATCGAAACCAGGAATGCCGCCAATGAAATGAATGATGTGCTTTTTTTCCACGAGCCGCGTTCCATTCGACGTTTTGATCTCGACCATTTCCTTCAGTTCCTGTGATACCATTATATCAGCTCCGTTATGTCGTTTATCTCAAGAAGTCACCAAGACGCGGGTGCAGGAGCCGGGCGCCGGCCTGCAGAGAGGATTGCAGCGTTAAAAGCTCCATCTGGTATTCCATGATTGCTTCGGAGGCCTCGATGTCCTCGGCGTTCGAAAGGAATTCCGTGAAGTTGATGATATCGTTTTCCGCGCGGCTGTCTGCTGATTCCACCCTGTTGACACGGGAACCGATCACCGCCATGACATTGTTGATCTTCTCTGAGGCGTTGTCGATACGGGTGATGTCGGCTCTGACCATGTCGGAATCCGCCGCCCGCAGATCGTCTCGAAGATCGACCAGAAGTTCGAAGAGGTTTTCGCCGCTTTCGAACAAATCCTCGCCGTTGATATTCGCCTTGATGGTGACACTCTCTCCGAGAACCCGTTCGATATCGCCTGCCGAACCGGTGGTGGTCACCTGCTGGATTTCCCCGTTGGCGTCACGCACGGCGGTATAGGGAGCGACATTGTTGTAGGTCCCGGCAAAGGTATAAGTCGATTCTGACCGGTTGTTCGAGGCGATCAGAACCTGCTCCAGAAGCTGATTCACCTCATAAGATATGGAAAGCTTGTCATTGGGGCCATAGGAATCTGAAGCGCCCTGTATGGCGAGTTCCTTCACACGCGTGAAGAGGTCCGACATCTGGTAGACGACGGTCTCGGTGTTTTGCAGGAGCGTCTTGGTCCTGGAAATATTACGCTGATACTGCTTTATCTCATCGATGCGCTCCCTGATCGAGAGCGAATTGAGGGCGTCCACGGGATTGTCCGAGGGCTTGTTGATCGCCTTGTTGGTAAGCACCCTCGTTTCCTTGTCGTACAACCGCTCGGAGGAAAAGGACAGGTTCGCCAGAAAATTCTTTCTGAGCATGGTATCGGTCACACGCATTATGCACACTCCCCGGCCTGATACGGCATATTCATATGAACGTCATCAGCCTTTCAATTGTAAAACCGTCTGCAAGAGCTCGTCCAGCGTGATAACCAGCCTAGATACACTCTGATAGATACGCTGTGTGGAGATCATCTGGATCAGCTCGTCATCGATGCTCACACCCTTGATCCCCTCGCGGGCGTTGTCGATCTGGGTAATGAGCAGTTCCTCGTTGATACGTCCCGATTCTGCCTCACGGGCCATGATGCCGATCTCGGCGATCATCGAGTTGTAATATTCGGTGAGGGTGAACTCGTTATCCACCGTTTTCAGATCCTTCACCGCGTTGATGTTGAGCGCGTTCGAGTTGTCGCCCACGGACCCGTCGCCCGAAACCGCGATATTCTTCACATCCTCGATGTCGCCCGAAATGCTGATGTTGAACGCGCTGGTATTGAGCGGATTGAAGAAATTGAACCCCGTATCCCCATCGAGACCGTATCCGTACCGGTGCTCGTAATTGATGGAGGTGACCAGAGACTCGGTAAAAGTGTCCAGCTTGTCCATGACATTGGTCAGGTGCGTATCGCGAAACCTGATGAGTGCGCCGAGCCTTCCCCGCGTGGGCTCGTATTCGATACCCTCATTCGAATATATGAAGGATTTTTTTACACCATCCTCATCCGATATCCTCGTTGTCGTGGTCAGGTCGGTCTGGTTGTCACGCTCGACGATCACCTGCGAACCGATGATGATCGTATAGGTGCCGTCCTTCTGCTCGATGGAGCGGACATCGACAAATTCGGACAGGTCGTCGACGAGCTGATCACGCTTGTCACGGAGATCGTTGGCCTGGGCGCGCTGGCTCTCCGCGACACGAACCGAAACATTCAGCTCGGCGATCTCGCGGGCGATCTCGTTGATCTTGTCGGGGATCGTCTTGATCTCGGTGTCGATATCATCGCGCATGGTTTCGAGCCGGCGATAAGTCCTGTGCAGTCTGCCGGCAAGTTCCTCGCCGAAGCTTTTCAGGCTCTGACGCGCCGCCATGTTCGTGGGATCGTTCGCCGTTTCCTGCCAGGAGTTGAAAAAGTCGTTGATGACCGTGCTCATGCCCCGGTCGCTGGGCTCGTCGAAAAGCAGTTCCACCTGGTGCATGAGATCGGCCGTCTTCGTGAAATCGTTGAGGTCCTGGTTCTCCTGCCGGAATATCTCGTCGTACAGGGCGAAACGCGACCGTTGAACCTCCTTCGCATCGACACCCGAACCGATGGACATGATCCCGCTGTGCCTGAGACCACGGTTGGATTCATCGGCGATCGAGGTGAGAATCACCTGCTGCCGCGAATAGCCCGGTGTTTCGGCGTTCGCCACGTTATGGGCGGTGATGTTGAGCACCGCCGTGTGCGTGTTGAGGGCGTTTTTCGCGATATTGAGGCCATAGAACAGGTTTGCCATGAACAGTCTCTCACAATCTGGCGTCGACGCACATGCTGCCGCCGGATCCGCTCTTCTTCGCGTTGCTGGAATATCCGTTGTCTTTCAAACGGCCGCCGTTGAAGGCATTGAGGATCACACGAATATCGCTTTCCAGTAACAGTATCGACTGGTTGATGAGCATCGAATTCGTGGATTTTCTCCGCCGTATCTCGCGATCGAGCTCGGTGAGGATGTGCCCGGACTCGTTCAGTTCCCTGGTGAGCGCCCCGTCCACTTTTCCGGCAAGAAACGAAATCGTGACATCCTCCGCCCCGACCCCGGTGTCGCCTGCGATCTTTTCAACCAGTTCCATCCTGCTTTTCTCCAGGCATGCGATGCTTGAGAACACATCCTCCTGACGTTCGAGAATGCCCTCGAGCCCCTTCGTGTCGCACTTGACGAGGCACTGCTCTTCCAGGATCAGGAGTTCATGGACGATGTTGAACGACCGTATCTCCCTCTTCAGGATGCTGGAGACTTCCTTGATGTAGTCTTTCAGAGCCACTGTCTCTCTCCGTGGTTACATAAGTATTTATCGACATTTTCCATATTTTCTTGAGTGCCGAATCAGACATTTCCCCTATACGCGGCGCTGCATATCCCTCTCATTTTGATATCTCACGCCCGAGCACACCGGAATGTCCGTTCCGTTCCGCATGGGGATCGATCCTTTTCACGAGAGAGCGATAGAGGGTATCGCCGATGCCGAGAGCACCCCGCTCCGAAAGCACATCGGCAAGGGATGTTTCCACGATATCGGCATAGATCTTACCAGCGGCGCCATCGCCGAACATGCCGCCTCCCGGCACCGTCGAGCGCATGGCGGACAAAAGCTGCCTAACGAAAATCGCCTCGAAGCCCTTTGCACTCTCCTTCAGCCTTGCCTTTTTCGCTTCGAGGGGATCGACCGCCTTGTCACGTTCGATCTTCATCGGGCCTGATGACTCATCACCCAGGGAATAGAACTTCCGCAGAGGCATGAAGCCGCGGTTCAGAGGCATCATATCGGGTGTCCGGGAAATCGCATCCATCGATCCAGTCCTTCAGTTACATGATGACGAGTTCAGCGCGAAGCGAGCCCGATCGTTTCAGGGCCTGGAAAATTGCAATCAGATCGTTCGGTGTGACTCCCAGTACATTGAGCGCCTGGGCGACTTCATTGACGTTCGTCGTCTCGCCCAGCGTCACCATGCGGTCGCCCGCCGGTGCGGCCTGTCCTGGGGCGGCAGCGGCGGCAGGCTGCTGTGCCTGCTGGTTGTCGATCGTCAGCGAAAGGTTGCCGTGGGTGATGGCGATGGGACTGAGGCTCACATTCTCCCCGGCAATGATGGTGCCGGTACGCTCGTTGATGACCACGCGCGCCCGCTCGTCCGGATCGAAGGTCACCGCCTCGACCTCTGAGATGAAGCCCACGAGCCCGCCCCTGTTGGAATAATCTTCGGGCACGTCCACGATGATGCTTCCCGCGTCCTGCGCCAGCGCGATATCGCTTCCGAAGGTCTCGTTGACCGCGGTCGCCAGCCGATGCGCCGTGGTGAAATCCGGATTATAGAGGGTCACGAGCATATTCCGTTCATCCATGGCCAGGGTGGGCAGGTCCCGGAGCAGGACGCCTCCTCCCGGCACAGTACCGGTGGGAGCTTCCAGGTTCCTGACGGCGCCTCCCATGCTTACGGGTCCCTGGGCCTTGCCATAGACGACGCCGTTGTTGTCCTTGAGAACGGTTATGAGAAGCGTGCCGCCGTCTATGCTCGATGCGTCGCCGGTTGAGGCCACGGTGACATCGAACGATCCGCCGGACTTGACATAGGGAGATACATTGGCCGTGACCATGACGGCGGCGACATTCTTCACCTTGATGGTGGTTGAAGGCACCTCGATGCCCATGCGCTGCATCATGTTGCCGATCATCCGGATGGTGAACTGGGTGTTGCGGCCGTCGCCCGTTCCCGGAAGTCCCACGACGAGGCCGAGGCCGGTCAGCTGGATCTCGCGCTGATCCCGGACCTTCGCCACATCCTTGAGCCTGACTTCCCCCCGCGCCTGTCCGATGCCGCCGGTCAGGGCCATGAGGACGATAATGAGCATGGCGCATAGTGTTTTCATCGTTCGTATACCCCGTATTCTGTTTTCAAGCATCCGTTTTCCGGTTTCAGAACACCCAGATGAGGAACCTGGTCAAAAGTCCCGGCCGGTGCCCTTTTTCGGACGATCCCTTGCCCTTGTATGTGATCTTGGTGTTCGCCACCTGGTATGAATATACCGTGTTCGAGGAGGAGACATCCTCCGGCTTGACCGTCCCGGACAGCGTGACCACTTCGGTCTCGCTGTTGATCTCCATGGTCTTCGTTCCCTCGATGATCAGGTTGCCATTGGGCATCACATCGGTCACCTTGACCGACATGCGGCTGGAGAACTGGCCGTTCCTGACCGTCCCGCCCTGGCCGCTGTACTGGTTCTGTATGTCCAGGGAGCCGCCCACGCCGGGGAAGAGCCCCGCGAGCGCGCCCGTCGTGGCCTCGCCCTTTGCGCTCGCCTTGTCCTGTTTCGTGGAGGTGGTGCGGGTGGCGTTCGTCGCCGAGTTGTTCTCGGAAATGATCACGGAGAGGATGTCGCCCACATTCCGGGCCTTGACGTCGCTATACAGGGAATTCTCGATGATGGCGCCTCCGCTTTCCTGTCCCGCCGCCGGAATCGCTCCCGCCGCGAGGATTGCCATGATTATTGCCAGCGCTGTTCCAAACCGTCTCACATTATCCTCCCCGGTGACCGACAACAACCGTGCCGGGCCCCGTAACCTTGCATTCCAGTGTTGTTCGCGTGTCTTCGCTGTATACCCTGATGAAATCGTTCATGCCGCCATGTTCGCGGGCGGTGCCCATGGTGGTGACCTGGACCGAGCCGATGCTCAGCCGCACGGTCACACGGTCGCCGCGCCGCACGACGGGTATGGATTCCACGATCCGCCCGTCGAGGACCCTGCCTTCCGCGATCCGCCATTTCGCCTGTGTCCCCTCGAGAGACTCCACGGTCGGGAAATAGTCGTCGATGCCGGTGACATCGCAGCGCTCCACGGCAACCGATGACGCATCGATCGCCTCCTCGCGCTGTATGTGCTCCTTCGCCACCACCGCCGCGGCGAATGTCCTTACATGGGCGATCACCACGACCCGTCTGATGTCCCCGCCCGATGCTCCCACGATACCGATCTCAGTTCTTACCCGGGGACCGAAACCACCATCGAACGGCACATCGACCGTGAACCGCGCCGTCTCCTCGCCCGCGACCGAAATATGGGAGGCATAGGGAACATCAACCTCCACATCCAGGCCATGCCGCGCGGCGACCGCAAGCACCGAGTCAACAACCGCTCTTCTGACCGTATCGCTGTCGATGACGACCGCCCGGGCGGGCTTCGCCGCGACGGCGGCCATGATCGTCAGCACGAATGCGAGGATGATGGGAATATGGCGATGTCTGTATTTGGAGATATTCATGATCCAGCTATCCGTCAGCGCTTGAGATTGTTTGCGATCTGGGTCATTTCCTCGGCGGTCTGGATTGCCTTGGAATTCACTTCATAGGCCCGCTGGGCGATGATGAGGTTGACCATTTCATCCACCGTTTCCACATTCGACAATTCAAGGAAACCCTGCCTGACCTGTCCCAGCCCCTCCTGCCCGGCAATGCCCTCGATGGGATCGCCCGAAGCGAGGGTCTGCTGGTAGAGATTACGTCCCATGCCCGAAAGGCCCGCGGGATTGAGGAACTTGACCAGGAGTATCTGGCCCACTTCGGTCGCCTCGGTCTCTCCCGCATTGATGACCGATACCGTCCCGTCAACCCCGATGCTGATCTGCTCGGCTTCGGCGGGGATGGTGATTGCGGCCGAAAGCAGATAACCGTCGGACGTCACGAGTTCACCCTCGCGGGAAAGCTTCAATGCCCCGTCGCGGGTGTAGCCCTGGGTGCCGTCCGGAAGATCGACCTGAATGAACCCGTCACCGTCGATTGCCACATCCAGCGAATTGTAGGTCTGCACCAGGTTTCCCTGGCTGAAAATGCGCTGTGTGGCGACCGCCTGCGATCCATATCCGATCTGAAGTTCGACCGGCACCTCGGCGCCTTCCTGGGATGTTCCCCCGGCCATGCGGAGCACCTGGTAGAGAATATCCTGGAATTCGATTTGTGACTTCTTGAACCCGGTTGTATTGACATTGGCCAGGTTGTTGGTGATGTTGTCCACATTCAGTTTCTGCGAGCGCATACCACTCGCCGCTGTTCGCATTGCCCGTATCATGAGTATACTCCGCTGTTATGACCTGAGCGACCCGACATCGGTGACGACACGCTGCAATGTCTGGTCCTGTATTTGAATTGCCTTCTGTCCGAGCTCGAAAGACCTGAACAGTTCTATCATGTCGACCATCGTGCTCACGGGATCGACATTGGCGTCCTCGAGATAGCCCTGATAGAACTGTGTCGCGTTGTTCGGTGCGATTTCCGCCACCGCCTGGGGCTTCATGAAGAGTCCCGAACCGATGTTCCCGAGGGCCGGATAATCAGCCTCGTCGAATTCGGCCAGGGCCAGAACGCTCTGTTCCTCGCCATCCACCACGATCGTCCCGGTGCCCTGGACCTCAACCTCGTCTCCGAGAATGAAAATGGGATTGTTGCGGATATCCATGACCTGCATTCCCTGGCTGTTGACAAGCATGCCGTTGGGATCGAGATTGAAGCGTCCGTCCCTGGTGTAGTATACGGTCCCCGCATTGTCGCGGACACGGAAGAAACCGGAGCCGTTGAGGGCGAAGTCGAAGGGATTTTCAGTCCGCTCGAAGGTTCCCTGCGTGTAGTTGACCCGCACGTCCTCGGGAACTTCGGTCCGTTCCCTGCCCATTGCGTGGTCGAGGGCGTATTGTGCCGTAATGAGCTGACGCAGGAAGACCGAGCTTTTCTTGTAGCCGTTGGTGGATACGTTCGCGAGGTTGTTGGAAACGTTGTCCATCTGCGTCATGCGCGGCACCATGCCCGCCGCCGTCTGGTATAATCCGTGTATCATCGTCGCTGCTCCCGTGTTGGATTTTGATTTCCGCACACTACATGTTGCAACACTCGTGCCAGAGCTGTTATTGCGGAAAACCAGGCCGGAAGAATGACATCATGACACTGTATTTTATGAATTTGGAAAAGAGGACAGTCGGCGCGGCGCCATGGATCGGCCGTTTTTCGGTGGGATTTCGAGAAGATAGTTCCGCTAGGAGGAAATTATTTCCCCGCTGTCACCGTCAAGGGAGGAATCGAGATCGATCATCTTCTCGTCGTGACGTCTGATGTAGTCGGTGGTGACGATCTTTTTGGCGTTTTTCAGCTTGTCGACGATGTCGCCGATTCGCCGGGCTTCCTTTTGAACCGTTTCGAGTTTTTTCTTCGTTTTCTCGTCCAGGTCCGGATTGATCATGAGGATCAGTTCGATGTTTCCGAGAATGGTGGTGAGGGGATTGTTGATCTCGTGATTGATGGAGATCGCCATTTGTCCGAACGTCTCCTTCTTCTCCATGTCCACGATTTTCTTCTGCTGGAGTTCGATCTCTCTGCGTGCGCGGGTGAGAGCTTCGTTTTTTTCGATGAGCGCCCGCTCGAAGGTGTCCCGTTCAATGGTGTGGGCGAGCTGGGCCGCAACAATATCGAGGAATTCCATGTGCCGCTCGGTGAAGGTGTCCGGCTCCTCGTGACCGAGGTTGAGAACGCCGATCAGCCTGTCCGCCGCAAGCAGGGGCGTGGATATGAACGATCTGAAGCCGCCCTCCCTCCCCTCCCGTAGATTCGGTATGAGGACGGACCTGCGCTGCTTGGCGACCCAGGCGCTGAACCCTTTGCCCATGTCGAAATGAATGGATTCGATGAGGTCCACCCTCGAACCCACGGTGGCGACCTCTTCAAGACTGTCTTCATCCTCGGCATAAATGAAAAGGCTCACACTGTGGCATCCCACGGAATCGCGGATCATCGCCACGACTTTATCGAATTTTTCGCTCATACCGACACCGGACTGAACGAGGGTACTTATTTCAAAGAGCACCTTGATATTTTCGATCCCGTAGTTTTCCATCCCGAAACACCCCTTCTTTTCATCCACCATGTGCACATCGGCACTGTACGACGTTATCCCGGACGCCGAAAGAAAAACCATCCCTGTCAACTTTCGGCCGGGCTGAAAACAACACGATACCGGGGGCGACGGCATCCTTCACTCACGCGTGCCGGCGACACGGCCGTTCATGCGGTAAATGAATGCAAGCACTTCAGCCACAGCCACATACATATCCGGCGGAATGACCTCGTCGATGTCGAGGGTCATCAGAAGCGCAAGCAGGTCCGGGTCCTCGTGGATCGGAACGCCCGCCTCCTTCGCCGCTTCCAGTATTTTTTCGGCCAGAACACCGAGCCCTTTTGCAACGAGCCTCGGCGCCGGATCCCGCTCCCGGTCATATCTGATTGCGGCCGCGGCCTTGCGGTCCGGGACTGCCGCCGGTTTTCTCCGTTTCATCCCCGTAAATCAAACCCTTCCCTGCTGTCATGCCTTTTGTCTGTTGCGCGTGAAGCATCGGCCGGCTGAATACCGAAGGTTACGGGATGCACGACATATCCCTGCCGCGAAAAAGACTCCCTGAGTTCACCGGCCGCGGATTCCGCCCGGCTCCGGGCCTCTTCATGTTCGAACCTGAAATCGAGGGAGATGCTCCCTCCCTCCCGGTAGCGCATCACGACCTCGATGCCGCCGAGCGCCGTGGTCTCGAGCTCCAGCCGGACCCGTCCCTGCCGCGCCTGTGTTTCGCCGCCCGTATCTTCCTCCCCCTCCACCTCGATCCGCGCGCCCTCACCACTGTCCGGTCTGCCGGCTGGCAGCTCGAACAGTAAGTGTTGCCGGTCGCCCCGTGTTTCGAGCAGAGAGGAAAGCTGCCTGCCGGTTACCGAGTCGAACAGATTCCGCGCCTTTCCGTCGAGCTCCGAAAGCCTCTTTCCCGTTTCTCCCGGAACCCTGCGTCCGCCCAGCCTGCGGCGGAAATCCAGAAGCATGCCTTTCAGGTCGGAGGCGAGAAGCGACCGGAGCACACCGGGATCGCGGCTGGATCGATACCACGCCAGGAGTTTCCACTCGAACATCATCCCGCCGCCCCGAAGAAAGGAACGAACACCACGCGCCGCGCCGTCAGCCTGGGCGGCTGTCAGAACCGGCGGTTCGGCATCATCGAAGAGCAGCGAAAGCTCCCGGTCGAGCTTTTTGAGACGGGTGTCGAGGAAAAGGGCCAGGGCGGTCGAAGCTCCCCCGCCGGCCGCGTCGATGGAGATCGTCCCCGTTCCGGACGCCAGCACCTCCCTGACACCGGA
>CAYNWJ010000069.1:0-13468 GCA_964400815.1 uncultured bacterium | reverse complement strand
ATCGCTGTATCAGGTCTCAACCCCCACGCGGGCGAGGCGGGGATGTTCGGGCGGGAGGAGATCACCGACATCGCGCCTGCGGTGGATGTACTGCGAAGCCGCGGTCACGATGTGACCGGACCGCTGCCTCCGGACACGGTTTTCACGCGGACCTATTGCGGGGAGTTCGACGGGGCGGTGGCGATGTTCCACGACCAGGGACACATCGCCCTCAAACTGGCGGGGTTCAGGCTGGGGGAATGCGCCCGCGAGGTCGGCGGCGTCAATGTCACCCTCGGTCTTCCCTTCGTGCGCACCTCTGTCGATCACGGCACGGCTTTCGATATCGCCGGACGGGGCATCGCCAGCCCCGAAAGCATGATCCAGGCGGTGGAAACGGCCGCGGCCCTTGTGCGGGGGAGGAATACCGACGTTTGAACACCACGGCGGCGGATGACGCACCCATACATGAGCACGGGAAAGACGGAAGAATAGTACGGAACGTCACGATCCGGAAGAAACGTTTTTCTTTGATGACCATACCGTGGTGTTATATATTGGAGCCATGAACAACACGGCAAAAATCAAGACCCTCGACGAGCTCTCCGCCATTACTGCGGACCTTCGCGGAAAGGGCCGGAGAATCGTGCACTGCCACGGTGTTTTCGACCTGCTGCACATCGGACACATACGCTATCTCGAACAGGCGCGGACCTTCGGTGACGTGCTGGTGGTCACGGTGACGCCTGACAGATATGTGGACAAGGGACCCCACCGCCCGGCCTTCAGCGAGCAGTACCGTGTGGAAGCGGTCGCGTCCCTGCATGCCGTTGATTACGCCGCGGTGAACGAATGGCCGACCGCCGAAGAAACGCTCCGCGCCCTCAGACCGCACGTGTATGTGAAGGGCTCCGATTTCAAGAGCGCCGGGGACGACCGCACGGGCAAGCTCGCCCTCGAACGCGAGGCGGCGGAGGAGGTGGGCGCCGAGCTGAGATTCACCCGGGATATCGTGTTCAGCTCCTCGAACCTCATCAACCGCTTTCTCTCTTCGTTTCCCGAGGACATCCAGCAATATCTTTCCGTCTTCCGTTCGCGGCGGTCGCTCGGGGAGATCAATGCGCTGTTCGATCGCATGGCGGAACTCGATGTGCTGGTGGCCGGCGACACGATCCTCGACGATTACCACTACTGCAAAGCCATCGGGTCGTCATCGAAGGACCCCGTTCTGGCCCTCAAGTTCCAGTCGAACGACCTCTTCGCCGGCGGGGTGCTGGCTGTCGCAAACCACATCGCAAATTTCGCCCGGACGGTGAAGCTTGTGACGGTCATCGGGGAACACGACAGCCACGAGGAATTCATACGCTCGAAGCTCAGGAAGAATGTGGAACCGGTGTTCTTCGTCCAGAATGACGCGCCGACCATCGTCAAGCGCCGGTTCGTGGAGGGATACACCCTGAACAAGCTTCTCGAGATTTACATGATGGACGACTCGGGCCTCGATCCCGCCACCGACGGGAAGATGTGCGGCTGGATACGGGACGCCGCAGGAGACTGCGACCTGGCGGTGATCGCGGACTTCGGCCACGGCGCGGTCAGCGACGGTTGCAGATCGGTCCTCATCGACGCGGCGCCCTTTCTGGCGATCAATGTCCAGGCGAACGCGGGCAACCGGGGGTTCAATACGGTCACGAAATACCGCCGCGCCGACTACGTGAGCATCGCGGAACACGAGGTCAGGCTCGAGATGCGCGACGAGCGCGGCAATCTCCGGGATATGATCGACCGGCTGGGCCGGTCCCTCGACGCTGAAAATTTCGTGGTGACACGCGGCAGCAAGGGAAGCCTCGTTCGGAGCAGGGACGGTTCCGCGGTGGAGGTGCCCGCCTTCGCACAGAAGGTGCTGGACCGTATCGGCGCGGGTGACGCGTTCCTTTCGGTGACATCCCTCGCCGCCAAACTCGGAGCGCCTCCGGAGATTCTCGGTTTCATCGGCAATGTGGTTGGAGCGCTGGCGGTCGGCATCGTCGGCAACCAGAAATCGATAGAACGCGCCAGTGTCGAGAAATTCATCACATCACTCATGAAGTGATCCGAACCGCCGGACGGGCCTTGCCCGTCGCAAACGTCAGCGAGGTGCGACCACCATGACCCATCCGATTTTCGATACCTCACGGCTCACACTGCTGCCGCTCGGCGAGCGCGAACACGATCTCTTCCTCGATGCGATCCTGCCCCTGGAACATCCGGAGTTCAGCCACCCGTCCATCGAAACCGTGGCCGAACGCATCCTGTCCGCCCGCGGCTCGGGATCAGCGGTCGTGCTCATGATGGGCGCCCATGTGATCCGCGCCGGCGTCCAGCGGCACATCATGGACCTCATCGGCCGTGGCGCACTCTCATGCATCGCCATGAACGGCGCCGGGGCCATACACGATTTCGAATTCGCCCTCGCGGGCGCCACCACCGAAAGCGTCCGGCGGTACATAGCCGACGGCAGTTTCGGTCTCTGGCGCGAAACAGGCCGTATCAACGACATCGTCCATGACGCCCACAGGAAAGGCATCGGCGCGGGAGAAGCGCTGGGAGAGGCAATTGCGGAAGGGGATTTCCCCCATGGGGACATCAGTGTGCTCGCAGCGGCGCACCGTGCGGGCATACCGGTAACCGTCCACGCGGGCATCGGCTATGACATCGTTCACGAGCATCCCAATTGCGACGGAGCGGCGTGGGGAGCGGCCAGCTATACGGACTTCCTCCGGTTCGCGGCGGTCCTGGAACGTCTCGAAGGCGGTGTGGTCATGAATTTCGGAAGCGCGGTCATGGCGCCCGAGGTGTACCTCAAGGCCCTGGCCATGGTGCGCAACGCCGCCCGGAGCCGGGAAGAGAGCGTACGCCGGTTCACCACACTGGTCTGCGATCTGCGGGAGGTTCCCGAAAACATCGGGGACGAACCGCCGAAAAACGATCCGGCCTATTATTTCAGGCCCTGGAAAACCATGCTTGCACGGACGATTGAATCCAACGGCGGCGAGAGCTTCTATGTGCGTGGCGATCATCGCGACACGATCCCCGCCCTGTGGTCGGCTGTGATCCGCCGTGACGCCAGAGACGGCACGCGAGGTGAGCCATGAACCACGGGAAACGATGGCGGGACGCCGCCGCCCGTATCGCGGGACTGCTCGATGCCATGGAGGTCACCCTTTCCGGCGGGAGGGCGACACACGCCGACGCGGCCTTCGCGCAATGGCTTGACATGGGTGTCGGCATCCGGGAAAACGGCCGGGTGATATATCTCATCGGCAACGGGGCCAGCGCGTCCATGGCGAGTCACATCGCAGCCGATCTGGCAAAGAACGCCCATGTGCACACGCAGGTTTTCACCGACCTGGCCCTCATAACCGCCATCGCGAACGATCTGGAATATGCGGAGGTCTTCGCGGAAGCGCTGCGGCGGCGGATGGCCCCCGGCGATCTCCTGGTGGCGGTGAGCAGTTCCGGCCGCTCCGAGAACATCCTTCGGGCGGTCACCGAAACACGCAGGCTCGGCGGGAGCGTGGTGACCCTCTCGGCGATGCGGCCGGACAACCCCCTGCGATCGACCGGAGATATCAATTATTACGTGGCAGCCGACACGTACGGTTTGGCGGAAACCTGCCACGCCGCCATTCTTCACTACTGGATGGACCTGATGTCGGCGACCGTGGAAGGGTGAGGATCGCGCAAGGGTCCTTCCCACAATCCCCGTACCATCCCGCCGCGCGGTCTTTCCGGGCCGGGAGACAGGGACATAAGTTTCAGACTATTCGATCAGTTGAGAAACGAAAGGAACCGGATGACAGCCGACAGACCGAAAACGATTCTCGTCACCGGCGGAGCAGGCTATGTGGGCTCCGTGCTTGTCCCGAAGCTCCTGGACGCCGGGTACGGTGTGCATGTGCTCGACCTGTACCTCTATGGCGACGATGTTCTTTCAAAAGTGCGCGACAACCCTGATATCAAAGAGTTCAAAGGCGACATCCGCGACACCGCCCTCGTTCGAAAGGCGGTCGACGGCTGCGACTGCGTCATCCATCTGGCCTGCATATCCAACGATCCCAGCTACGAACTCGATCCCGGCCTGGGGAAGTCCATCAACTACGACGCCTTTCCCCCCCTTGTCCGCGCCGCGAAGGACGCCGTGGTGACACGTTTCATCTATGCCTCCAGTTCCAGCGTTTACGGGATCAAGGACGAGCCCGATGTGACCGAGGACCTTCCACTCGAACCCCTGACCGACTATTCGAAGTACAAGGCGCTGTGCGAGGATGTCATTCTCGATGCGGCGGAGGACGGTTTCACGGTCACCGTGGTGCGTCCGGCCACGGTATGCGGGTATTCGCCGCGCCTCAGGCTGGACCTGACGGTCAACATACTCACGAACCACGCGGTCAACCGGGGGAAGATCACCGTATTCGGCGGCAAACAGAAACGCCCGAACCTCCACATCGCCGACATGGCCGACGCCTATCTCTTCCTGCTCGAACAGCCGGTTGTGAAGATCGCCGGCGGGATATACAACATCGGCTACGAAAACCACCGGGTGAGCGAGATCGCCGACATGGTCAGGGAGGTCATCGGGGGCCATGTGACCATCGAGACCACGCCCACCGACGACACCCGTTCGTACCACATCTCCTCCGCCAGGATCAGGCGCGAACTGGGTTTCGAGCCCCGGCGCACCATCGCAGACGCGGTGCGGGACCTGAAAGACGCTTTCGATGCCGGGCGCGTCCCCGATCCGATGGAGGACAGGCGGTATTACAACATAAAGACCATGCAGGCGGTCAGGTTGAAATAAGGATATCGCCGTGTCGCCACACAACCCGCCCCATGAACTCGAAAGAACAGCCCGCGCAATCCGCGGCGCTGTCGTGGAAATGTCCCACCGTTCCCGCGAGGCCCATCTCGGTTCGGCTTTGTCGGTGGTCGATATCCTGGTATCGCTTTATTGGGAATGTCTCCTCATCGATCCCCGAAAGCCTGAAGATCCCGCGCGCGACCGCCTCATTCTCAGCAAGGGGCACGCCGCCTCTGCACTGTACGCCGTGCTCGCCGCCCGCGGATTCTTCCCCGAGACTCTGCTCGAAACTTACTCATGCAGGGGGTCCTGCCTGGAGGGACATCCGGGCCCGGGATGCGCGCCGGGAGTAGAGGCCGCCACCGGCTCACTCGGCCATGGTCTTCCGCTCGCGGCGGGGATGGCGCTGGCGGGGCGAATCAGGGGGCTGCGGTACCGCACCGTCGCTGTCATGAGCGATGGCGAGATGAACGAGGGATCGGTCTGGGAGGCCGCACAGTTCGTTTCCGGTGTGGGCCTCGATACAGTAATGGCGGTGATCGATTTCAACGGCTGGCAGGCGACCGGCCGCAGCAGGGATGTGCTGCGAATCGAGCCTCTTGCGGAAAAATGGCGGTCCTTCGGCTGGACGGCGGTCGAAGTGAACGGCCATGACATCGGTACGCTGACAGACGCGTTTTCATCATTCCCGCGCGATGACGGCGCACCCCTGGCGGTGATCGCCCACACGGTCAAGGGCAGGGGCGTCTCGTTTATGGAGGATGACAACAACTGGCATTACCGCATTCCCACCGCCGATGAGGTGGCGGCCGCGAAACGCGAACTGGGGCTCGCATGAGAAACGCATTCGCTGATGAAATCACCCGACTCGCAGAACAGGACGACCGTATCGTCCTGCTTTCCGGAGATATCGGCAACCGCCTTTTCAACACATACAAGGACCGGTTCCCCGCGCGGTTCTTCAACTGCGGCGTCGCTGAAGCGAACATGACCGGCGTGGCGGCGGGCATGGCGCTCGCCGGCATGCGGCCTGTGACCTATACCATCGCGGCGTTCAACACCGCGCGCTGCTACGAGCAGATCAAGCTCGATGTTGCATATCACAATCTGCCCGTGATAATAACCGGCGTCGGGGGCGGTCTGTCCTATGCCGAACTGGGCGGAACACATCAGTCCATCGAGGACATTGCCATCATGCGGGCGCTGCCCAACATGACCGTCATCTGTCCCGGTGACGCGGTCGAAGTCAGGTGCGCGCTTCGTGCGTCGTTCGGTCATGACGGTCCGGTGTATCTCCGGCTCGGCAAGAAGAATGAGCCCGTCGTTCATTCTCATGAGCCGCCATTCGCCATTGGCGGGGCGCTTGTCCTCAGGCGCGGTGAGAGGATTGCGCTGCTTTCAACCGGGACCATGCTCCCTGCGGTCATGGAAACGGCCGAATTGCTCGCCGAAAGTGGTGTGCAGGCCGAGGTTGTGTCATTCCATACGGTCAAACCTCTGGACGGCTCCTATCTCGCGTCTGCAACTGATCGCTTTTCCCTGGTCGTCACCATCGAGGAACATACTGTTCTCGGGGGATTCGGAAGCGCAGTCGCCGAGTGGTTCGCCGCAGCGGAGACCCCGTTTCCTGGTTTGATGATGATCGGGATCGAGGACACGTTCGCCCATCGCTGCGGCGGACAGGACTTCGCCCGCGAGGACCTGTGTCTCACACCTCAAACAATCGCGCCGCGTATTCTCGCCCGGCTCGAAAAAACGGAAAGATAATGCGCATCGGCATCGATTTCGACAATACCATCATCTGCTATGACGGCGTCTTCCACGAGGCGGCGCTGGAGAAGGAATTGATACACGAAGACTTTCCCCGGAGCAAGGAACTGATCCGGAACAGCCTGCGCGAGCGGGGGCTCGAGGATCTCTGGACCGAGCTCCAGGGATTTGTCTATGGCGTCCGCATCGATCATGCCGAACCTTTCGACGGTGTCCTGGAATTCCTCGTTTTCTGCCGAAAGTCAGGCGTGGACACCTGTATCATCAGCCATAAAACACCGCATCCCTACCGCGGGCCCCGATACGATCTGCATGGAGCGGCGCTCGACTGGATGGGCGCGCGTGGTTTTTTCGAATCATCCGCGACCGGCCTTTCACCGGGGGATGTCTATCTCGAGCCGACAAAAGAGGAGAAGCTCGAGCGGATCGGCGAACTTCGATGCACCCATTTCATCGACGACCTTCCCGAATTTCTCGGGGAACCGGCATTCCCGGATTTCACGGAGCCCATTCTCTTCGATCCCCACGGAAAACATGAAGATACCGTTACATTCCGAACTGCATCCGGCTGGCATGACATCGAACGAATGCTCCACGACGATTTGCCGGATATCGATTGAGGCGCGCGCGTCATGGAACAGAAAAACGACACGGATCGTGCGGTCATCGAAACAGCGGAAGCGCTTCTTTCAGAAGTGCCGGGTGCTGCATCCCCGGAACATGTGGCGCGTCTCCCCGGCGGCCGCAACAATCGCGTGTACCGGGTCTCGGCGGGAAACGACCGGTTCCTGCTCAAGATCTATTTCCGTCACGAGGGCGACCCACGCGACAGGCTCGGCGCGGAATTCGGTTTCCTCACCTTCGCCTGGAACGCAGGCATCAGGAACATTCCCCGGCCGGCAGTCGCATGGGATGAGCTCGGGGCGGCGCTTTACGGTTTTGTGGATGGTCGGCGTCTGAACGCCGACGAGGTCGGTGAAGGCGAAGTCCGGGATGCGCTCGGCTTTCTCCGGCAACTGAATGATCACCGTGACACCCCGGAAGCTCGGACGCTTCCCCACGCTTCCGAGGCCTGTTTCTCGAAAGATGATCATATCTCCAGTATCGACAGACGTGTCGAACGGCTCAGGGAGATGCCTGTTCATGACGATGTTTCCCGTGACGCGCGGAATTTCGCAGTTAGTGAACTCGCCCCCCTCTGGGCCGAAATACGATCGAACATGACGACCGCATGGGGAAAGGCCGATGCGGAACGACGCCTTCCCGGCTCCCTGCGTTGTATTTCCCCCTCGGATTTCGGATTCCACAATGCTCTGCTTGTAAACGGGGTGTCGCTGGTTTATATTGATTTCGAATATGCCGGCATCGACGATCCGGCAAAAACGGTCTGCGATTTTTTCTGCCAGCCCGAGGTGCCGGTGCCGGAAGAATTTCTGCCGATTTTCACGGACGGGATTGCCGCCATGACCGGCGAACATGCCATAGCGTGTCGCGTGACCGCCCTTCTTCCGGCATACCGTGTCAAGTGGGCCTGTATCGCCCTGAACGATTTCATGACGATCGATGCCGATCGGCGCCGGTTTTCGGAACATGGATCCCGAGACAGGAGGGCATCGGGGCTTGCTATAGCCCGTAAATTTTTCAGTAAGGCATCAGAATCGCTGTGACATGATACCACGAACGGAGACACGAATGGAGTATATCGATTTCCTCACCCCTTTGCACTCGAAGACGAAACGGGATTATCTGGCCCGTGTGAACGAATATCCCAAGGCTGAAGCCATCAAGAAGGCGAAGGAGTACGGCTACGACTACTGGGACGGGGACCGCAGGTTCGGTTACGGCGGCTACCGGTATGACGGCCGTTGGCGGGTCGTTGCCGAACAGATGGCCGCTCATTACGGTCTCACGAAAGAGAGCCGGGTGCTGGACATCGGGTGCGGCAAGGCCTTTCTTCTCTATGAAATCACCCAGGTCGTGCCGGGCATCACCGTGGCAGGCATCGATATATCCTCTTATGCTATCGAGAACGCAAAGGAGGAAGTGCGGTCATCCCTTCGGGTTGCGGACGCCGTCGATCTGCCCTTCGATGATGATTCCTTCGATTTCGTGTTCTCGATCAACACCCTCCATAACCTCTACTGCCACGACCTCGACAGGGCATTGCGGGAGATGGAAAGAGTGGGAAAGAAGGACAAGTATCTCGTGGTCGAGAGCTACCGCACCGAGGAGGAGAAGGTGAATCTGATGTACTGGGTCCTGACGGGCGAATGCTTCTTCTCGCCCGAGGAATGGAAATGGTGGTTCGAGCACTGCGGATACACAGGGGATTATTCGTTTATTTATTTTGAATGATGAAAGGTGCGAATAATGTTTACAACAAAATATTATGGGAAAGAAAAAAAAGGGACGACGGTTCTGGAAATATACAATATACAGGGAGACAATAACGAGAGGATAGTTCATCGTCAATTACGCGACCAGGAAGCTTATGATACATGGCATTTATCTTACTATTTCAAGGAAATTCTCCAATATAAAAAACTCTTAAATCATCGAAATATTAAATTAAACGATATCCCCCGAAAAGATAAGAATATCCTACTTTACTTAATATTTGCATGCAATCCGGCTTTTTCCACAATTGTCGAAATAGGAAGTACTCTTTTCGAGGGAATAGATGGTCTTGAGATTGTCAAGTTGTACCGTGACTCGACAGGTTCACCTCTGCCAGATGTAATGGTCCGCGAAATCCGATATATCGGCGTTGAGATCTCTGAGCTATTAGCTGAATCATCAAAAGTTCTTCATCCGGGTTATAATATCGAAACAGTCTCTCATATAAGCGAAATTCCACTCGAGACTTTCGAAGTAGTTTACGACAGAAGCGTTATGAATTATATGTGCGACACTCCAGCTGATGTAGCGGCGATCCTTAACAGGTCGGAAGTGGTGCTGACCAACTGTTTCTTCTCGAAAGATAAAACCTTCTGCTCCTCCCGCCTTGGAAAGAGTCTAACTTATTTTTCCCTGAAAGAGGTCATTGATACGATTGAAAAGCCGCTCTTTCATCTCTTTGGCGAACGGGCCCCAGGACCAGCAAGTGGAGAGGACCTCAGCTTGGGCTTTCCAGTGATTGAAGGTTTTTTTCTTTATGCTGAAGATGCATTAGCACAAGAATTTCTAAAACTTGCACAGACCGACTCACTCGTTGCAGAATATTTTGGGGAGAACAATATTACACTAACTGACGCACGGGAGCTTGTGTCCTAAAATGAGCAAATACGAACATGACATAATTGTGTTTGCTTCAAAGGATATAGGATTTCGGCTCACATCATTCCTGATTGAAAAAGGAGATCCTGTGTCTGTGATCGTCGCGGGAAACGAAGACGATCACAATTTGATCGAATTGGCAGCTAGCCGCAACATTCCCTGCTTTGTTTTCAGTGATTTCATAAGAAAAAGTATTTGCATGGAAAAAGGCTCGTTCAAATGGCTTTTAAATCTATGGTCTCCAAATATTCTCGATGCATCCATCCTTGGACGTGCTTCGCACAGACTGAACATCCATCCTGCCCTCGTACCTCACTGTCAGGGCAACGATAATGCTGCATGGATCATTCGGAAGAACTTACCGGCAGGTGTTTCCTTAATAGAAATGGATGAAACCATCGACACAGGAGGTGTTTACGTACAGAAGGAAGTACAATATGACTTTCCAATCCGTGGGCGTGAATTGCACGAACGGTTAATAGAGGAATCAACAACACTCTTCAAAAAGTGTTGGGACGATATACGTGACGGCAAAATCATTCCTAAGCCACAGGATGGCGCGGTCAGTTATCATACAAGAAATCAAACCGAGCAGGACAGAAAACGCAATGCCACTGATGAAATGAGCCTTGCTGAAACCATGCGTTGGCTTCTTGCGCACGATTTTTCTCCGAATACTACAGCAGAATTAATACTACATGACAAATCATATAAAGTTCGATTGCTCGTTGAAAGAGTTCCTTTTGATTAAAGTAAATTGTAATATTTAGTTGCCTTGACGAACTGAAATGTTTCAGTTTATGGCATACTCTTCAGTTCTTTGCTAGAATTGAAAGGTTAAAACAATATGTTGGAAAATGGCGAACCTATAACAACGGTTATTGACGCAGGCGCACGATATGGTATTCACCCGACATGGCGGCAATATAAAGCTCCAATTTATTATTATGCATTCGAGCCGGACGAAACTGAGTGTGAGAATTTAAAAAAAATAGAATCTTCAAAATGGTTTTCAGTCTATAATCTAGCCTTATATGATTCAAAAGCGATTAAGCCATTTAATATTACACGACACCGTGGATTAAGCTCTTTTCTCATGCCTGATATGAGCAATGAATGGTATCGGAGATATCGTCCGGGATCAGGAGATATTATAGAAAAAAAAGAGGTTAAAACTACTACTATCGATATATTTTGTGACGAAAATAATTTCAATGTCGATTTTCTCAAGATAGACACAGAGGGAACTGAAAAACACGTGCTAGTGGGCGGAGAAGATCAACTTGAACGATCGGTTCTAGGTGTCAGAAGCAGTTTCAGTTTTATGCAATTTTACCATGATCAAGATATGTTTTCAGATATTCATGAATACTTAATATCCCACAACTTTTTTCTATTAAACATTGATTACCATGGATATGGTGTCCCCAGAAATTTCTTTTTTCGAAAACCAGATCCCCTCGAGCCAGAACAGTTACGATATGGTATTCTAATGAGTTCAGATGGTGTTTGGCTTAAAAAGTATTCTGTTATAAAAAATTCATTTCCAAGAGATACAAAGGCGCTCGCCATAGCGACCATGAAATACGCATATTTCTGCCTTAACAACAATGCTCCTGATGTTTGTATTGATACATTGCTCGATTACATAGACAGTGTATCGTCTTCATTTGATAATGATATTAAGGAAACAGTTCTGTTTAAAGCACTCAGACGCGATTGTTATTCTCTGCTTGGCAGATGGCGTGTCTATCCAGATTCTCAATGGCTGGAAATACAAACTATTTATAATCAGATATTTGGGCTTGAACTATTATCTGGAAGTGAATACTGGTCGAAGATGAATGAACTGGATAAACTGACATGAAAGAGAAGAACAAGACAGTACCATTTCTTGACCTGAGAATAACCAATACAGAAGATCGTCAGAAATTATTAAATGTAATTGAAAAAGTAATGACTCATGGACGTTTCATTATGGGTCCCGAGGTAGAACTTTTAGAAGAAAAGATCGCTGCATATATTGATATGCCTTATGCAATTTGTGTCAATTCCGGAACTGACGCACTATATCTCGCACTGCGAAGTGTTGGCGTCGGTCCCGGTGACGAGGTTATAACGACAGCGCTTTCTTGGATAGCCACGGCAAATGCTATCGCTCTTTGTGGAGCCACACCTGTTTTCGCTGATATTTCTGACGACTTGAATATTGATCCAGCATCGGTCGCATCGCTTATCACAAAAAAAACAAAAGCGATCATGCCTGTTCATTATACGGGTAAAGTTTGCGATATGTATTCATTAAACGATATCGCCAACCGCTATGATATCACAGTAATAGAAGATGCCTCTCAAGCTTTTGGTGCTTCCCTATACGGAAAACGTGCCGGTTCATATGGTGATCTATCATGTTTCAGCCTCAATCCCATGAAAGTTTTCGGGGCCTTGGGTGAGGCAGGAGTGATATTGACCCGTTCATCGGCATTGCAGCAAAGACTGATTTCATTGCGCTATAATGGTATGGAGAACAGGGAAGTCTGCCATGAACCATCGCTTAACGGAAGAATCGACACACTTCAAGCGGCTATACTCCTTGTCCGTCTTGACTCTGTTGAAACCACGATTGAGAAAAGAAATGCAATAGCACAAATCTATAACAACGCCATTAGTGAATATGTTATAACACCGTGTATAATGAAAGATGAAAGACATGCATTCTATACTTATACAATTCAAACAGATGACAGAAAAAAGTTAATTCAATACCTTGAAGAAGCGGGTATTGAAGTAAAAATACGAGATTCTATTCTCATGCCGAATCAACCAGCATACAAGACTGAGATCCACGGGAAGCTTACTAATTCGGAACGCATAATCAATCGTCTGCTGAGTATTCCCATACACGAAAAGATGACTGAAAAAGATGCCGTCTATGTAACAAATTCTATTATCGATTTTTTCAGGAGTTAATAACGTGAAAAATTACAATACAGAAGATATGGAAATGATGTGTATTGATTACGGTGCACTTGAAAAATTAAAAAAAGAAGCTTTTGATTCAAAAAATAAACGCGCAAGAACTTGTTTACACGACAATCATGCCGACATTGTTCAGCAAATGATAATTGCAGTATGTCGTGATTCATATATACAACCGCATCGTCAGAAAAACAAAAATAAATCATATACTGTCATAGAAGGAGAAGCGCTTGTTATTTTCTTCGATTTATACGGAAAGAAATTAAAAATGATTCATATGGGAATGGCTCAAACAAACCACGTTCGATCATTGCGTTATAATAGTGGTATATGGCATACAGTACTAACCCTTTCGGATGTATTTATTTATGTTGAAACTATTTCTGGACCTTACCGTACAAGCGATACGGAATATGCGGAGTGGGCGCCTCAGAGCGATAATCTCAAAGAAAGTATTAAATATATGCGATTTCTTGTTTCTTAATATTCAGAAATACAACGTGTATATTTACATAATTGTTTTATAATTTATGACTGCTTTTCAATGAACATTTTTTCGATTCTATGAGTTAAGGGTTCCTCTAAAAATACCCGTTTAATGAGCTGATAATGTTTGCATTCCTC
>CAYNWJ010000068.1:0-13580 GCA_964400815.1 uncultured bacterium | reverse complement strand
GAACGAGTAGGCGTAGTCGATGTACACCTCGTCGGCCGCGCCGTTCTCGAGCATGCGATGGACCTTCCGGTCGGCGTCTAGCGCGTAGACCGAGTCGTCTCGGACACCCATGCTGGTGATCTGCTCCGGGTGCTTCTCGACGGCGGCGAGGATCTTGCGGCAGTCCTCCATGGTGGTGGCCATGGGCTTCTCGCAGAGGACATGACAGCCCAGTTCCAGGCCGCCGACCGCGATGTCGGCATGGAAGGGATCGGGCGTCACCACCGAGATGGCGTCGAGCTTCTCCTTCTCGATCATCTCGCGGTAGTCCTCATAGGCATTGATACCGTATTCATCGGCGGCCTTTTCACGTTTTTCCTTGACCAGGTCGGATACGGCGACGAGTTCCGCCTTGCCCTCGTTCTGGACCTGGGTGAAGGCCTTCAGGTGCCACTGGCCGAAGATTCCCGAACCAACGATTCCCACTCTCATCGGTCTTGACATGCTGTGCTCCCTTTCTGTTAGACTGTTTAAGATACAATGAATGCTGATATGAAAGTTGTCATGCGGATGACATGCCGATAGTGATGCGGCCGCCTTCGCGACGCCGCCGCTGAAAAACGGACAACACCCGTTTCAGAAACTGAAAACACTGATGAACACAATCTTCGATTTTTTCAGCGCCTTCAGTTCGTGGCGGTATGATCCATGAAAATACAGTGACTCGCCCTCGTCGAGGGTGTAGTGTTTGTCCTCGATGTCCACCGTGATCTGGCCCGAAAGAACGTGGATGAACTCGTTGCCGTCGAAGGAATCGTGCTCGGCGGTGCTTGCGTGACGTTCCATTTCCATGAGATACACCTGGACCCGTTTGTCCATCATCATGAGACCGAAATCGTGGAGGGCGATACCCTCCTTGTTCTCCACCCGCTGCTGGTTCTTCTCCATCTTGAAGATGCGGGGCTCGTCCACATCCTCGACAAGATGAACGATGGTCGTACCCAGCGCCTTGGCGATCTCGAGGACCGTGCTGAGCTTGGGGCTGTAAATCCCCTTTTCGATGTTGGAAATGGTGACCGAGCTGACACTGGTCTTTTTGCCGAGGTCCTCGATCGACATGTTGCGGGAAAGTCTGAGTGCGCGAATCCTCCGCCCGACTATTCCGATACGTTTTTTCGATTTGCGTTTTTTCTCGGCCATACCTTATTATAGACCCCCTTTTACAACCCGGTGATACAGCACTTCACTGCAAACCATGTTCATCGCAGGCATCCGCCGTACGCTGTATATCAGCGGCGCCTGGCACGGCGATCGATGTTCACGGACCACACAAACAGAATAACGGAATACTCCGATAAACCATGTCCGCCCGCAACCGAAACACCCGTTGAACAAGATAACCACGGCTGCCGATGTGAGTCAAGATTATTGTGCGATTGCAAAGAAAATTTCGCAAAAAAACTTAGACAGGATGACGATGAATCTCAGCGAGACGAATCGGTGGTCTGTTTGCCGGTGAAGAAACAGGGGCGATGCGCGTGATTATCGGAGAAGATTGAGACGCGTCAGACACAGCACAGGGGCAGAGTATCATGCTTTTCAAACCACACGGTTGCGACCGCTCCGTTTTGCAGTATAGAGATTGCCGTCAGCGACCCTTATCACCTCGTCACGGTCTAATCGCCCGTCGTAAACCGCCACACCGAAACTCATGGTGACGGAGATCACGGTTTCGCCGCATGAAAAAGCGGTCGAGGCGATTCTGTCACGGAGTTTTTCGGCCAGCCGCAGCGCATGCTCGCCGTCGGTTTCGGTCAAAAGGATGATGAATTCCTCTCCCCCCCAGCGGCCCACGAGATCCTGCCTGCGTATCGAGCCGCTCATTTTATCGGCCACCATTTTCAGAACCTCGTCTCCGCATATGTGACCGTAATTGTCATTGATATTCTTGAAATGGTCGATATCGGACAATACGATGGAAAACGGTCTTCCCGTTCGTGAAAACCTGCTGATTTCCATATCGAACCTGCCGTTGAATTCCCGGCGGTTGGCAAGGCCGGTGAGCAAGTCGGTACGGGCCGCCCGTTCGAGCAGTTCCTCGGCTCGTTTGCGCTCAGTGATATCGGTCACGATTGCCACGACATACAAAGAATCACCCACCCGGACCGGGCTCAATCCTATTTCAACGGGAAACAGACTTCCGTCTCGCTTGACCGCCTGCAGATAACGTCCGCCCCCCATCTCCCTGGTTGCCGGATCTTCCATGAAACCTTTCCGATGGTCACGATGTTGAGGCCCCAGGTCGTCCGGAACGAGAGACTCTATCATCATGCCGTTAAGATCATCCACGGCTCCGAACATGCGGAGTGCGGCCGTGTTGTGGAACCGTATGGCGCCGGACTTGTCGACAGCAACGACGGCTTCAGATATACCTTCCAGGAGGAGTTTGAACAATTTCTCTCGTTCTTCGAGTTCGCTGGCGGTCCTTCGCTGTTCCGTGATATCATCCGTGAAAACCAGCACCATATCCGGCGGGATGAAAGCATAGGTTACCCGTAGAAAGCGTGTCCTGTCCACGGTCTTGAAATGATATTCCATCTCCTTCGTGAAAACGTCCTGTTTCGCGTAACAATGATGTATGTCGCTCATGGTCTCCGGATCGTCTCTGTATACATCGGAAAGAAGCTTCCCCGCAATACCCTCTATCGCACCGGCGGTGATCTCACGGGATGCGTCATTATAATCGAAAAGTACGAAATCGTCTCCCTCCCGTCGCCAGGCATAGGACGGCAGGGGGAATTTACGGAATAAAATACGTGTTCGCTCTTCAAAGTCGGGAACGTGGTTCGGTATATCCGGTCCAGGCATGGAGAACCCCTTTTGCCAGAGTATTTCTGTACAAAGAATAAAAAATGATGAAGACCGTAAAGAACAATGTGCATGCTTACCTCCACATGCGCAATGTATTTTTCGTCGTTCTACTGCAACATGTTATGATTGGTCTTGCATTCGGGTCTGAAATATTGTATTTTTATGCAGAGTAGTTCCTGCGGCAAAGGGCAACCTGAGGCCAAAGGGATCGACAGAAAGCGTATCCTGCCATGACCGGGCGACCGGCGTCAAAGGATCCCGCGTTTTTTGTGCGTATTCCGACCCCGGCCAGCAATGCCCGGGGTTTTTTCGTCCGCAGGCTTCCATGTGAACCACGGCAGAGGAGGCTCAATGAGCAACAATGACAAGCGGGTCGCCAACATCAGCATTGTCATCCGCGACAGGCACTCGGCGGCGAAAGTGAACGAAATTCTGAGCGGCAACGGGGATGTCGTGAGAGGGCGTCTGGGACTGCCCTATCCGGAACGGGGTGTTTCAGTGATAATCATCCTGGTCGACGCCGACAACAAAAAGATCAGCGCGATTACGGGCGCCATGGGGAACCTGCCGGGTGTCACGCTGCGTTCGACCATGCTGATCTGATGCGCGCCTTCCGCCACGATACGGGAAAACAACCGGGAAAGCATTCCCGATACACACAATTAAAGAGGTTCATAATGAAGAAGACGTACATGCATGGATTGATTGTGGCACTGACAACCGCACTTCTGACAGCAGTGCTTCCTGTCGCTTCCGAAGCGCAAAGAGGGGCGGTGGAAGGCTCGGTCATGGACGCTGACGGAAACACGCCGCTTGCCCACGCGTCGGTGCGCATCCTGGAACTCAACACGGGCGCGTCCACGGGCGATGACGGCGCGTTTTCCATCACCGATGTCCCCGCGGGGGAATATACGCTCCGGGCAACCGCCCTGGGCTATGCGCCGTCCACCAGACAGGTCACGGTTCCCGGCGCGACGGGTATTCGTTTCGAGCTCTCCGTTTCGCCGGTCGTGGTGGACGAGGTCGTATCGACAGCCCGCGGCCGCCAGTCGCGTCTTTCGGACACTCCCGGCTCCGTCGCCGTGGTGGAGGACACCGACATCCACGAAAAGAACACCGCCAGCATCGCCGACGCCCTCGCACGCGAACCCGGCATCTCGGTCGGCTCCGACATGCCCTGGGGATCCCGCGCGGTGATCAGGGGCATGACCCGCGATCAGATAGTGATGCTCGCCGACGGCGACAGGATCGTCACCGCAACCGCGGTTCCCGCCCAGTTCGGTCTCATCGCCCAGGGGGACATCGAGCGGATCGAGGTGCTCAAGGGGCCGCTGTCCGTCCTCTATGGCTCCGGATCGACCGGCGGCGTGGTCAATGTCATCACCCGGCGGGGATCGTTCACACCGGACACCCGCATCGATTTCTCGCTCCATCCGTCATATGAAAGCGCGGCGAGCGGACTGGCCATGTACGAGCGTGTTACCGTCTCATCACCGCGGCTGCACCTGGGCGTCTCCCAGGCGAACCGCAAGTACGGCGACTACCGTGTCGCTGACGGCGAGCGCATTGCAAACTCCCAGTTCCAGGACCGGCAGACCCAGGTGACCATGGGCCTCAAACTCGGCGGCAATCACACCCTCGAAGCGCGTTACCAGCATTTCTCCGTCATCGACGTGGGCATTCCCGGCGGCGCCTCCTTCCCGCCGAACGCCCTGGTGAACTATCCCACAACCTCCCGCCAGCTCGTCGACGCCGCGTGGACATGGCGTCCCGGGGCCGATTGGTTCGACGAGTCCCGCTTCAATGTCTACTACCAGCCGGTGGTCCGTAATGTCAGGGTGGTTCCCAACGCACCCCCCAGCGTGGTCCCGCACCCGAAGGACGACTCGAAGAAAATGCGCATGACACCCCAAGAGATCTATCCCGACGGGTATCACTACGTGTCCGGGGCGCGGTGGCAGAACACCCTCAACTTTGGACGCCACACCCTCGTGGCCGGACTCGAGGGATGGCGCAAGAGGATGGTGACCGACCGGACCAAGATCATCATGCAGGAAATCCTCGACGCCGGTTCGGGTGAGGTGGTCGCCGGTCCCAACACCCTCGTCGTCGAGGAAACCCCCGTGCCCGACAGCGAGCAGATGCCCATCGGTCTTTTCGCCGAGGATTCCTTCAGACTCGGCGAACGGACGCGTCTGGTCCTCGGCGGCCGCGTGGACCGTATCCACACCGAGAACGAGAAGTCCTACCTCACGGACTCGCCGCCCAGCGACAAGCTCGTGTGGGATTCGTTCAGCGACAACGACATGAGCTGGAGCCTCGTGGCGGGGGCGGTGCACAGCCTCACGCGGAACATCGACCTGAATCTCACCCTCGCCCGCTCCTTCCGCTCCCCGACCATCGAGGAACGCTATCTCTATGCCGAGCTCGGCGGCATTCTCACCGCCGGAGACCCGGAAATCGATCCCGAGAAAGGCTCGTTCCTCGAAGCCGGCCTCACCGTCCAGGCGGGCCCCATGCGCTTCACCGGCGCGGGCTTCGTCAATTCCATCACCGACATGGTGGTGAAGATGCCCGGCGGCGATCTCAAGGGCATCCCCGTGGACTACCAGTATACCAATGCGGGAGAGGCCCTGCTCAGAGGTTTCGAGGCTGGTGTCGACTGGGTTCCGGCCCGGAGCCTTCTTCTCACGGCGGATGTGTCATATATTCGCGGGACGGACGAAAAGACCGACACCGACCTGCCGTCAATGCCCCCGCTCAAGGGACACCTCGGACTCCGCTGGAATCCCGCCGGAGACTATTGGATCGAACCCGTGCTCACCCTTACCGGAAACCAGGAGAACGTCGCCCCCGGTGAACGGGAGACGGCGGGGTACGGCGTCCTCGACATCGCGGCCGGCAAATCGGTCCTGAAAACCGGCGCTGTCACCCACGACATCGTGGTCGGCGTCAAAAACGCCACGGACAAGCTCTACCGGGACCACCTCACGGTCTCGCGTGGCTACGAGCTCTACGGCATGGGACGTAGTTTCTATATTTCCTGGCGTGTGAGCGGGGAATGACATACATTGTTTTATAATGCCTGTGGGGAACACTCCACGGCCGGAACGTCCCGGACATCCGCGTGAAATAACCGAGAAGCCCCTCTCGTAGGCCGCACGGAAAGAACGGACAGAAGGCGGGGGTGTTCCCTTTTTATTTGCTTCCCGCATGCCGTTTACGACACCACTGTCTCGAACGGCATGCCCTGTTTGCCGATGAAATCGGGAAATCCTTTTCGTATCAGCATGAATACGAGGCGGTAGATGGGGAAGGTCAGTCGGTTGAACAGGAGCCTGTCGAGTGTGCGATACCGCCGTCCGCGCCGGAGAAGAATGCCGAACAGCCGAATATACAGGCGGATATGCCGGAACCCATACCGCGAGATATGGAGCCGGTAACCGTCGGGATACCGTTCGTGATAGCGCCGGTAATAATCCGCCAGGCTCGCGAGGGATTCTTCGAAATCGGAGGAATGGATGGCGTCACGCGCGAGTGAGAGAAGAATGAATGTCTCTTTATGGAATTGATGGTCGCAGGGAAAACCGCAGTCGTCCGCAAGCACCTTCATCCTGTCGATGTCATCGAGGGCCCGCCGGGAGGCCTCGATGGATGAACGCCCGTCTTTAACGACGAGACGGTGTATTGCCGCCAGATGACCGGTCACTGTAATGGAATCCCAGAATACATGCATCAAAGGCGGCACCCGCACACGGTTGAACCAGCGGTCGTGCCCGGAAAAGGCCGGATCGTAGAGGCCCTCGGCGATCACCCTGTCGGACAGTTTCAGAAATGTGAGGAATTTCTTCCGTTTTCTCCCCTGGTACCATTTCAGGACGGCATCGTCCGCGGATGAACGATCCTTGAAAAGGCTGATGGTTACGGCGGTGTTCAGCTCGTTCCAGTATGCGTTTTCACCGACGAAGGTGAAATTCCTGAACCGCGACCAGCCGCCGGTCTGGGCCCATACGGATATCCCCGTATAGCCGGGAAGATCGATGATCGCATCGCGGTAGCGTTCGTACTCATACCCGACAAACATCGGAAACCGGCCGAATCCCTCGTATTCACGCCGTGCCTGGAATTCGAACAGTTTCTTCTGCGGCCCCCTTTCAGCGAGCGGGGTCAGGGGCATCCCCCGGAAGAAATCACCCGCGCCGTATTTCATGGATACGACAAGATTATCGCTTGCAATTCCTTCGAAAACCGCATCATACGTCGACTCGTTCCACATGAGGTCTCCGATGGGATAGGCGCCGAGGGTCCAGGTCCTGAAGACCAGTGTTTTGTCGTAAAACTCGAAAATCGGCAGCAGCCGTTTGAGGAGCCGGTTCGCCTCGCGGGGAGTTTTTATCATCAGGGAGCTGTAGAATTCCTTGTCACTGTGAACTCCGTCGGATTCGCCAATCCTGAGAATGAATCCGTCCACGCAGGGTATGGCCTCGAAAATATATCTGCATGCCCTGGCGAGCAGATTCAGCCGTTCTTCCGGGTCGTTTCCGACGGCATGATCGATTTCTCGATGGGAGAACATGACATCGGTGGTGACGAAGACCCGCATGCCGCGTTTTCCGGCGTACATGAACAGCTTCCTGAAATAGCGCTGGTAGGTTTGAATTTTGAGGAAAAGAACATCCGAATAAAAGGGAAACAGCGCGAGACGGCTGAGTTCATCCACAGAGATTGCGTTGCAGCCCAGCGCGGAAACCTTCCTGATATAGCTGCGGTAGGTATGACGGGATTTTTTCAGCCGTGAGCTGCGGGGAAGCCCGTCCCGCTCGAGCGACGAGAAGGATGTCTTCGACCAGTTGACCGGCCGGTCGGTGTCATGCACCTTGAACGGTGCGATCGTGTCGATGAGATAGAGCGGTTCATTCATGCGAAATCCATGGCGGAAGAATGTATTCGACTGCTCAGAGGTTGCATCAAACATTGCGGGGACGGAGACACTTCACGACTGACACGTTCTCAATTGCCCTGTCTCTCGAAAATATCCCATATTTCCGATTCCGTCCGGGCCGTTTCCAGATACCGTTCGATGGCGCGCACCACGTCGGGGTGATCGGCGGCCACGTCGTGCTCCTCGCCGATGTCCGTTGACAGGTCATAGAGTTCGAGAGGACGGGAGGGCCGGTTTCGCACGCCCTTCCAGTTCCCGGAACGGGCAGCCTGTTTCGAGCCGGAGCCCTCGTGGAACTCCCAGTAGAGGTGATCGTGCCGCCGCTGATCCCCACTGTCCCCGAGCAGGGTCGGAAGACAGGAAACGCCGTCGAGCCCCACGGGCGTTTCCACCCCCGCGATATCGGCCGCGGTGGGCAGGAAATCCCAGAAGGCCGAGACATGGCCGGTGACGCTTCCCGCCGGGATCCTTCCCGGCCAGCGGGCGATCATCGGGACCCTGATGCCGCCTTCGTACAGATCGCGCTTGATACCCCGCAGGGGACCGTTGGAATCGAAGAACTCCGGGTCCGCGCCGCCCTCCCGGTGTGGGCCGTTGTCGCTGGTGAAAAAGACGACCGTATCGCCGGCGATGCCCAGGCCTTCCAGCTTCGCCATGAGCCTCCCGATGTCGCGGTCCATGCGGGTGATCATTGCGGCGTGGTTCTTCTGCTGCTGCGGCCACGGTTCACAGCCGTAGGGCTCGTCCGAGGGGACCTCCATGCCTTCCTTCCCGGCCTCGTTGTTGGCGTGGGGAATGGTGAGCGCCAGGTAGAGAAAGAAGGGGCCGCCGCTGTTTCGTTCAACGAAGGCCAGCGCCTCCTCCGCCATGAGATCGTGGGAATAGACGGCCCGTTCGGCTGCCACACCGGCGCCGTAATAGCGGGCGGGCTCCACCGTGTTTCCCTCGAGGGGCGCCTCCTCGTCGTTGCGGTAGAGGAACTCGGGATAGTAGTTGTGGGCGTGTCCCTGGCAGAGATAGCCGAAGAAATGGTCGAATCCCTGGCGGTTCGGGACACCGACGGAACCGGGGGCGCCGAGCCCCCACTTGCCGACGAGACCGGTGGCGTACCCGGCCCGTTTCAGCACCTCCGCCACGGTCACCGTATCATCGGGGATCGGTTCCTGGCCGCTGGGAGGGGTGCTTTTGTTGCCGCGAATGTAGGCGTGTCCGGTGTGGAGACCGGTCATCAGGCAGCAGCGCGAGGGGGCGCAGACGGTGCTTCCGGCATAGTGATCGGTGAAACGGACACCCTCCTCAGCGAGACGGTCGATGTTCGGCGTCCGTATCATCTCCTGCCCGTAACATCCCAGGTCACCGTACCCCAGGTCGTCCGCCATGATATGGATGATGTTGGGTTTACGCGTCATCGACGATTCGGGATCCCGGCCGTTTTCACCGCCGTTCCCGCATCCGCAGGCTGCAAGTCCCGCCGCGCCGCACCCCGCAAGGAATGTCCTGCGCGACATGGGTGTCTGTTTAACGTACATTCCCGGCGCCTCCTTCCGTATCGAACCGACCGTGCGGCCATTGTCCATGATTCCCCGGCATATCAGAAGTGCAGTATGGCAAGCGGACGCCGCATTGTCAAGGCCGGTTTGCGGACAGGCGCCCCCCATTTTCCGGCAATCACATTTGCTTTCGGCGGTTTTCAATAGCTGAACCGGGATGTTCGGATTACGGGATGATCCGCGATTACAATCCTGTCAATCCTTTCATCCCATTAATCATGGTTCAAACGTTGTACGGTCAATCATCATTATTTCCTCGTCGCCGGCATGGGTTGCATTATGTGTATTCCGGGTATCAAGTTTAGTAAGCAATGCATGATTCAGCAGTTCTCTGCAAAGCCCCCTTCCGTCGCTTCGCGCCACCTTCCCCCGAAGCGGGAGAAGGAAAAGCACCACGGAACGGGCTCCCTCTCTCCCTTTAGGGGGAGAGGGCCGGGGAGAGGGGGCGCTTCCACAATCGTGATAGAGCTGATTCCCGTAGAAAGGAAAAGGGTGCTTATTTAACTTGATAACCGGCATTTGTATTATCCGATGGGGTTTTGGGGGATTGCCAGAGGTTTGCGGACAGGCGGCCCCCATTTGTTACAGTCACACATGAGAGCGAAGTGTGTGAGGGCGAAGGCTCCTGTCGCCCGTCATGGGCGGGGAGACGTTTGGACTGTTGAAGTATCGATATTCACTTGAGAGTATTCTCCTGCAAATATATACCATGCGGAGAATGAACAGGACCACCGCTTGAATGCAGATTATCGGACACTTTGTCGTGCGAATCTGTCCGCTCACAGGACACATCGACCGCATCCCCAAAGAACGGATATCGACAAATCATCTTATGGCTATGTATTTGTTGATGTTACCAAAACACAATCATTTTGGCATGTTGTTAGCAACATGTATCACCGATCAAAGACCCAACGAATGATTCTCATTTTTCATTCCAACAACGAGGTGGGCCATGCCTGAAGCCGCAACACTGTCACTGGACCAGAAGGCGGGGAAGTACCTGACCTTCCAGCTCGCAGGAGAGGAGTACGGCCTTGAGATCCTCAAGGTCAAGGAAATCATCGGCATCATGAACATCACCGCGCTGCCGCGGACACCGGATTTCGTCAAGGGCGTCATCAATCTCCGGGGCAAGGTCATTCCCGTCATCGATCTCAGGCTCAGGTTCGATTTCAAGGAAGCCGGGCACACGGAGAAGACCTGCATCGTGGTGGTGGAGATTCTCGACGACAACGCGTATGTGCAGATCGGCATCGTCGTGGACGCCGTGTCCGAGGTGCTGAATGTTATGGTCGACGACCTGGAGGATACGCCGAAATTCGGTGTCCGGCTCGATACGGAGTTCATTCTCGGGATGGCCAAGTCGAGCGGCAGGGTCCGTACGCTTCTCGATATCGACAAGGTTCTTTCGACACAGGATATCACACAATACATCAATGAATAAAAAACGGAGAATGGGGGATCACGGCAAAATTATCGCGCACGGCGCGTGTGGAGCCTGCGGCAGCAGCAGCGGATTGAATGCGGGAAAACGAAATAAGCGTTCATCATAATAACCGTAAACCAACATCGAAGGGAGAGCACACCATGTTTACGAATCTCAAGCTCGGGCAGAAAATAGCGCTTGGATTCGCCAGTCTGATCGTGATCGCTGTATTTCTCGGCGGATTGGCTGTCTTCAATATGAAAAGCGTCACAAAAGAAGCAACGATGCTTGCCGATGAATACGTGCCGGAAGTCGAGGTCGCCAACGAAATCGAGCGGAATTCGCTTATGGTTATGTTCAATATGCGCGGCTACGGATTCACCGAGGACCAAAGCTTTCTTGATGAAGGGCGGTCGTATCTCGAAGACCTGAAAGAACATCTTGGCAGAGCCGAAGATCTTGCGACCGGGTCTGAAAACCTGGAGAAACTTCACGGACAGGTTCAAAGTGTAACAAGTGCTGTCGATGAGTACGAAGGCCTTGTGGCGGAGACCGAAGCTGTTGTGGCGAAGCTGGCGGAGAACCGTCAGTCGCTCGATGCCTCAGCAAAAGATTATATGGATAATTGCAACACCTATCTCGCCGGCCAGAATCATAAGATGGAGGCAGAGGCCGGCTCATCCGGCAAGGTCAAGGAGCGGCTGGAGAAAATCACGCTCATCAACAATATCATCGACCAGGGCAACGCCTGCCGAATCGCTGCATGGCGCTCCCAGGCCGAGCGTGACCCGCAGGTCATCGAGAATGCGCTTCCCAACTTCAACACAATTGATAACCTCATGACCGACATCCGGAAAATCACACGGGAAGACGCCGACATCAAGATGCTCGACACCATCGAAACCGCTGGCAACACGTATAAAACGGCAATGCAGGACCTGCTGATAAACTGGGAATCGCTCCAGGAGCTGGGCACGAAACGGAACGCCGCCGCCGACATCGTGCTTGAAGGCTCCAAGACAACAGCAATGGCAGGTGTGGCCGGGGCAGCGGAAATCGCCGGACATGCCCAGTCAAACCTCACTTCCGCCTCGACCGTCATGATAGTCGGGCTCCTGATCGCCATTGTCGTCGGTGTCGCCATGGCCTTCTTCATCACCCGCTCCATCACCGGGCCCATCAACAAGGTCATCGACGGTCTCACCAACGGCGCCGAACAGGTCGCGTCCGCCTCCGGCCAGGTGTCCTCATCCAGCCAGCAGATGGCCGAGGGAGCGAGCGAACAGGCATCGAGCCTCGAGGAGTCCACGTCATCGCTTGAGGAAATCGGATCGATGGCGCGCCAGAACGCCGAAAACGCCAACCAGGCCAAGACCATGATGGACGAGGCCCGTACGGTCGTCGCCAAGGTCGACGGCAACATGAAGAACCTGGTGACAGCCACCGAGGAAATCGCCAAATCAAGCGAGGAAACCGGCAAGATCATCAAGACCATCGACGAGATCGCCTTCCAGACCAATCTCCTCGCGCTGAACGCGGCAGTTGAAGCGGCCCGTGCCGGAGAAGCGGGAGCCGGATTCGCCGTGGTCGCGGACGAAGTCCGAAACCTCGCCATGCGTGCGGCGGAAGCGGCCAAGAACACCGCCGACCTGATCGAAAACACCATCACAGCCGTCAAGAACGGTTCCGAGTTGACCGTATCCACGCAGGAGGCATTCCTCGAAAACGCCGAAATCTCCGAGAAGATCGGCAAACTCGTGGATGAGATCGCGGCTGCATCGAACGAGCAGTCGCAGGGCATCGAGCAGGTCAACATCGCCATGGGCCAGATGGACAAGGTGACCCAGGCCGCCGCGGCAAATGCTGAGGAATCGGCCTCGGCAAGCGAGGAAATGTCCTCGCAGGCTGCGGAACTGAAGGATCTCGTGGGTGTTCTGGTCACCATCGTGGGAGAGACCAGCGGAAACGGCAACGGCAACGGCGCCCATTCAGCCAGAAAATCCATACGGCGTCAGTCCGTCAGGGCCATCGCAGCCCAGTCCGAATCCACACCGTCACGCACCAGCAGGGCAAGCAAGCCCGCCCCGGTAACGTCGTCGAAGGTCGTGCACCCCGATGACGTGATTCCTCTGGACGATGATGATTTCGACGAGTTTTAACAGCGCATTGACAGCATACGCGAACGGACGGGTGAATAATCGCCCGTCCGTTTTTTTGCCCGCGGACTTGTGAGTCGAATCAAACCTTTTGCATTCACAAGCGTTTAAGAAATGGAGACAGTGGAACAAAGCGCAGGTTCATGAGTACCAATAACACCTGTACCTGCTTTCCTCTTTGAACGGATAATGATAGCGTTTATATTTGAACTGATACTGACAATCGAAAAACAGGTGTTTCACCCGAAAGGAGCGAATCATTGTTCAATCGGCGATCATTTCTCAAGACGGCGGCCGCCGCAAGCGGTGCTGCATCCGTTGCGCCCGTAAAAAGCCTGGCGTCACGGACACAGGACTCGACGGGATATTTCGGCCTGCACGATTTCATCGAGAACCATCCCGAAGCCGTGTTCATCATGCGGACGAACGTGGCGGAGAAAACCGACAGCGAAGCCTTGAAGAACGTGGGCCTCGGCTTTTCACGTTCGGTGTTTGTTCCCAAGGAATCGGGCATCCCTCTCACGCATAAAATACCCCTCAAACCCAACCTCACGTGCAGCGTGAGCGGCGGCTATTCCCTCGAACACGGCATGGGGATCGTGACCGATGTCAATTTCATGGAAGGCATGATCGAGGGCATGAAGGAACTGGGC
>CAYNWJ010000067.1:9619-13706 GCA_964400815.1 uncultured bacterium | reverse complement strand
AGCGGCGGAAGGGGGCTTTGCAGAGAAAACAGCTGAATCATGTGTTGCTTACCGAACTGGATACCCGGAATTTTTTATCCGCGCATAAACCATAATAAAAATAGGGAAATCGGCGCCCGGATGCAAGCACGGAGCCGCATGTTCATTCCCCTCGTGCAAAAAAATGCTTGACAAAATCTATCTACCAGAGTAAATTTACCACGGATGAACAAAGAAAAGGGGGAGTCATGGCAAAGATGCATTTCGGGAAAGTACAATTGAGGATAATGCGGGTGCTCTGGAGGAAGGGGCGTTCATCCGCCAGGGACATTACCGCTGATTTGAACAAAATCGAACCGATAGCCCACAGCACGGTTCAGACGCTTCTCCGCAAGCTCGAGCAGAAGGGCGCCGTGGATCACGACATCGAGGAGCGCACCTTCTATTTCTTTCCCCTCGTCGAAGAGGACAAGGTCACGAAACACGCGATCAACGATTTCGTGGACCGTATATTCGCCGGATCGGCGACGGGACTCGTGTCCTATCTCATCAAGAACGAGGATATCCCCGAGGAGGATCTGGACGAAATACGGAAACTTCTCGATTCCGAACAGTGACGGGGAAGGTTGCAATGGAAAACCTTTTATCATATATGACGGACATGGCCGATGCGGATCTCTTTGCCATGGCGTTGAGCTGCATGGCCGTATCGACCGTTCTCGCCGCATCGGGTCTGTACCTGGCCCGGCGGCTCGAGAATGCCGGACCGGCTGCGCAGGCATTCCTGCTGCGGGCCGTGCTTGTGGCGGTTCTTCTGAGCCCGGCCGTCTCCGCGGTCATGTTCGACATGGGTTTCAGGGCGTTCACGGTCCCGGTTCCGGTCTCCGAGGTCCGGATGTCACGGACGCGGCTGTCCGCTCCCGCCCTTTCCGATAAAACGGATGAGCGGGTGACACAATCGGCCGATACGGCGGGCGGGTCATCGGCGGAGATGGCTTCGCAGGGTGAAACGCGTATGCCGGCCGCGGGTTCGAACGAACCGGTGCATCTCACCCCGGCAAGCACGCCCTCCGGGAATCACGGGGCCATTCTTTGGGCCGGGTTGTTCATCGCTGCGTGGGCGGTTTTCTCGGCGTTCTTCCTTCTGCGTCTCGGTCTTTCCTGGGTGCGGATTATCCTGATCCGTCTCCGCGCCGACCGTGCTGACGGGAACCTGTGTGGCCGCACGGAAGCCATCGCCGCGGCGCTGGGCATACAATCGCCGACCGTGCTGGTGAGTGACGGCATCGACAGCCCGCTGGTTACCGGCCTGTTCAGGCCCGCCATGATCGTGCCGTTCCCCGGCGATGTGTCGGACGCCATCATCGCACACGAACTCGGTCACATTCGGCGTCATGACTGTTTCTGGAACCTGGCGGCCTCGGTCGGTATCGCGCTCATTCCCTTCCAGCCGCTGATGCGTGTCCTGTTCAGGCGGCTCGAAGAGGCGAACGATTATGCATGCGATTCCTTCGCGGTCAGCATCGGCGCCAGTCCACGCGATTATGCACGCGATCTCTACCTGTATGCCGAACGGTGCCGGACGGCCATCGGCATGCGACGCCTGTGCGCCGGCGTGTTTTCGACAAAATCCTTTCTTCTGCGCCGTATCGAACGCCTGTGCGCCGGTACGGTTTCGGGCGTGCGCTCCGTGGGCGGACGGAACGCGGCGCTCATTCTCGCCCTCGTGGCCCTGGTCACGGTTGTTTCGGCTTCCGTGGGATTTTCCACCGCTGACGATGGCGTGTCGGCCGTGGAGCAGGCTGTCGAGCTCGGAACGGTTTCCGCTTCCGATGGCGCCGCCGACACTGTGCCGGACACCGGCGGCCCCGCCGCGCGCGAGACGTCTCCCGCGGAACCCCCGTCACCGCCGCCGCTCGCTGTGGTGCTCGATATTCCCCGTCTGGACATGACGCCCGACGATCCGCCGGCAGTGATTGTCGCGGCCGAACCGGCGACGGATGTTCCCCTGTCCGAACCGGTCGACGGCGGCATGGATGATGCGATTGAAAAGACCGCCGTCATCGACACCGCGCCGAACGCCCTTGGGAATGTTGCTGCAGAGGGGGAACCGGCCGACGTCGATGAGCGTGCCGTGGAAAACGACGGGGCGGATGATCAGGACATGACAGCTTATACCACCATCGGAGCCTGCAAGGACGCCGCCCGCGGGTTCCTCGCCCGGGGCGCCTACCGGAAGGCGGAGACGGTGCTCCAGCACGGCATGGCGTTCGACGCCGAGGACGCAGAAATCAGGATGCTGCTCGGGAAAGCATACCGCGGCCTCCGGCAGTACGATCTCGCCATGCTCTATTTCAAGCTCGCGACAAGCCTCGATCCAGATTACGCCGAGGCGCACTTCCAGGTCGGCGACCTGTATCTTCTTCTGGGTGATGCCGCAAAGGCCTGGGACAACTTCAGTATCGCCATCCGGCTCAATCCTGCATATTCACGTCAAATACGGGATGTCAGGGCCGCCGCGCACAACTGAGCGGCGACCATGACATGACAGCGCTGTGAAAGGAAAGGGGGTTTGTGCAACAAGTTCGTTTACCGAGGTAAATCTAATGGTTGTTGTGGTACACGTGCCCTTTGCGGGGCAGAAACAGTGGAGGATCGAGATGCAATCAAGACGTATTTTCATCATCGCCGCGCTGCTCCTGTTCGTCTGGACGCTCGCCGCTCACGCCGCCGGGTCCTATGAAGTTTACAACGCGAACAAGATCGGAGAGATCGTCGCCGACGGCGATTATATCTGGAGCGTCGCTGAATTCACCCTCGTCCGCTGGAACCGTATCGACGGCTCCCATGTGGAATACACCGAAAAGGACCTGATGCCCGGCCGCACCGTCCGCAGTGTTCTGCCGACCGGTGACGGCGGAGCGTGGGTCGGGACCTCCGGCGGTCTTCTGATGCTCGACGCTTCCGGCGCCGTGGCGGCGGAATACACCACCGATAACAGCGGCATTCCCCACGATGTCGTCCTGTCGATCACCCGGACGCCCGATGGAGCCCTCTGGTGCGGCACCTACGGGGGCGGACTGGCGAAATTCGACGGCGAAAGCTGGTCTTCATGGACGGCGGACAACAGTGATCTCGCTTCCGACGATGTTTACGGGGTCGTGGCGGCGAACAGCGGCGTCATCTGGATCAGGGCCCATGTGTCCGGTTCGAATATTGCGCTTCAGAGTTTCGACGGGTCGGCGTTTGTGACCTACACCGGCGCGGGGATCGACGAATCCATCACCGTCAGCATCGCCGCAGGCGAGGACGGAACCGTGTGGGCGTCGACGCCCGGGAGCCTGTATTCCCATGACGGCGCCGCCTGGACGGAGCATCCGGTCCCCGATGTCAATGATATTGCCCCGGTTCCGGGGGGAGATGTCTGGCTGGCCGTCGGCGACCGATCGAGAATCGCCGAAGACACCATGCACGACATCGCCCGCTATGACGGTTCGACCCTGCACGGGATCACGGCCAACAGCCACCTCCGTCCGCCGCAGTTCATCTTCAATGCGGTCGCGGTTGACGCCGACGGCGGCGTGTGGTTCTCTTCGCTTCTGAAGGGCGGCCTGTTCAGGTGGGACGGGGAGACGGCGGCCATGTGGTCCACCGATTCCCCGATGGATTTCTTTGTCACCGACGGTCTGGTCGACAGCAGTGGAGACCTCTGGCTGACCACGCGGGCCGGGGCGTCGCGGTTCGACGGTGAAAGCTGGGAAAACATCGTCTTCAACGTGCCGAAGGATGTCATGTCGGAGGAACGTGATACGGAACTCAGCGATTTCGGCTACTGGCTGAATCTCGAAAACCTGAACAACGCCGCGGCGGTGGCCGAGGACAATGACGGGACCATCTGGTTCGCCTGCCCCAACGGCGTTTTCTCCCATGACGGGGCGTCGATGGAGTATTACGGCCCGGACACGCTCACCGACGAGCCCGGCGGCTGGCATTTCGACGAGATCGCGGTCGATGATCGTGAGCGTGCCGACGCCCGCGCGGGCCAGCGCATCGGCGATGACGCTGCCGAGCGCGCCGCAGCCGACGATCAGCGCGTGCGCTTCGCGCA
>CAYNWJ010000067.1:0-9609 GCA_964400815.1 uncultured bacterium | reverse complement strand
ACGTGAAATATTTCATCGGCGGCAGAAAGGTCGTCACCTTCGACGGCGGAACCTGGGCATGGTTCGATGCGCCCGATATCTTCGTGACCGGGGCGGCGTTCGATGGCGGCGGCGATCTGTGGACGGCCGCTGCCTCCGGTGAGGTCTATCGCCATGACGGTTCGGAATGGACGCTTTTCGACACATCGAACAGTCCGGTCAGCGGCATGAACGCCAAACTCGCCGCGGCAGGTGACGGGAGCATCTGGGTCGGGACCTTCGAAGGCTGCTACCGGTATTCCGACAGTGAATGGGCCGATTATACCGGGGCCATCGCGGATGTGAATTACGGTTACGGCAGAATCGTCGATCTCGCCGTGGACGGTTCCGGCAATCCCTGGTTCATGCTGTCGGTGAAGCACCTTGCCAGCTTCGACGGGGATGTCTGGCAGCGTCACGATCTCGAGATGACCGGCAATTACGGGTTCGACAACATCCTCTTCGATGACCAGGGAAATCTCTGGAACGCCGGCATCAAGAGCATCCAGCGCATCCCGCTTGACGAATTCCCCTCCTTCGGCATCTCCACGGCGGTGGAGGACGAATCCGCTCCCGCGCTGTTCTCCCTCGAGGCGGCCTATCCCAATCCGTTCAACCCGGCGACCACCATCGCCTTCGCACTCGAACAGGCCGGATTCGTGGAGCTCTCCGTCCATAACATCGCGGGACAGAAGGTCCGCAGTCTCGTCTCGGCACACCTGTCCGCCGGACGGCACGCAGTGGTCTGGGACGGTCTGGATGATTACGGAAGCCGCGCCGCTTCCGGTGTCTACATAACCCGCCTCACCATGGGCGGAGCAGCGCTGTCGAACCGTGTGACACTGGTGCGGTAGGAGTGATGCGGGTTCCGTGACGCGCGGGCGCATGATCGTGCGCCCGGCAGGCGGGAGGGACGCCTGTAGAGGTGTTACTCCCGTTTTTTTTGCCGGTTTCCCTCCATACGCTATTGTGCATGAGGATATAACCATGTATTATATGGAAGTATTCCGCCCGGACAACACACTGACCACATACGAGACAACCGTGACGGTCCGGCGACCGGTCCGGAGCACGATTCGAAAAGAAAGGGAGGATCCATGCGGCGACGCGCGTTCATGAGGAATCTTGCTGCACAGGCCCTGGCGCTTTCGGCGGCGGGAGGAAACGCCTGGGCGGTTTGCCAGAAGCAGGACGGAACGGACTACGATGTCCACAGCTCGAGCGAGACGAGGGTCACGCGTCTCGGGGGGATGAGCCTCGAGGAACTGAAAGAGTTCCATATCAACGAGATCGAGAACGAGTATCTCCCCTGCTGGGACGAGCGGCGTGTGGACCATGAATACGGCGGCGTGCGGCCCTATCTCAACGATGACGGGACCTACCAGAAGGACTACAAGGAGATGTACTATCTCGGCCGCGCCATCTGGGTCTTCACCTATCTCTACAATCATTTCGGCAAGCGGCCGGAGCACCTGGAGATCGCCGAGAAGACCATCGACTTCATCTACAAGTACGGCCGTGACGAGAACGGCTGCTGGATATCGGAGATGACCCGCGAAGGCAAGTTCATGAAGGGCTCCTTCGACATCTATGGCGACATGTACGTGAGCCTCGGTCTGGGCGAGCACTACCACGGCACGGGCAACGAGAAATCCCGCGACATCGCCATCGAGACCGCCCATCTGGTCACCGACCGGATCGTCTCACCGGAATACATGCATCTCGCCGGCCACGGTCCCGGGAACGAGCCGGGAACGAAGCGGCTGGGCACCTGGCAGCACTTCCTGAGCGCCCTCACGCCCCTCGCGCGGTATACGGACGACTACGGTGTCAAGATGATGGCCCGCATGTGCGTCTACAACATCCTCCGCCGTCACTGGCGGCCGGAGTACGGCGTCTGCTTCGAGCAGCTCGACGACCAGTTCGAGCCATACCCGGTGGACCCCACCCGCAACAACCGAATGATATCCGGCTGGCACAGCATCCAGGCATCCTGGATGTGCATGGACGACTCCCTGCGCACCGGTCACAAAGAATATTTCAACCAGGCCCTCGAAATGGGCCGCGTCACCCTCGAGAAATGCTGGGTCGACGGCGGCGAGGACGGCGAGAGCGGCCTCACCAGCCTCTCCCACCCCGAGGCCGAGCCCGGGATTTCGAGCGGTCATTCCGCCTGGGGCGCCCTCGACGACGCCATGGTGTTCGCCCTCATCGCCATCGAGCACACCCACGCCCCCTGGGCGGTGGACTGGTTCAACAGGGTCTTCGAGACCGCCTACAGACATCCCGAGCGCATGATCCGCGTGGGACTGCTCCATCATCCGCGCCGTCTCTTCTTCGTTCCCCAGATCCTCGACCGGATGATTGACCGCGGCGGGAGGGTCTCGAATTATCTCGAGGTGACCTGAGCGGACTGAATCGTATGGTGTTTCGTAAAAAAAAAGGGGCGTCCGAACGGGCGTCCCTTTTGCATGGTGGGCGCCCACCGCGAGGTGGAATCGAAGGAATCTGCCGTCACAGCACCCGCCCGACGAACAGATATCGCATACGAGGCGGTCATAACGGATTTGGATGTGTACGGTGGCGTGGGAGAAAGACGGGCGTGTCACGCCTGCCGTCCGATTGCGCGTGCCTTTTCAATACTGCAAATACCGCTTGCCTTTTTCACGAAAACCGTGCATTTTATCGGGCCGATTTTCGAAGTCTCCGGTCGTGCATATTTCTCTCCCTTTCAGGGCGCATGAAGCCGATGAACTCCAAGCTGTTCGTTGAGATCCTCCCCCAGCCGGACGACACCACCTGCGGACCGACCTGCCTGCACGCCGTGTACCGGTATTATGGTCTCGAACTTTCCCTCGACATGCTGATATCCGAGGTACGCTCTCTCGAAGAGGGGGGGACGCTCGCCGTGTATCTCGGCCTCAACGCCTTGGAACGCGGGTTCCGGGCCCGTCTCTACACCTGCGATCTGACCGTATTCGATCCCACCTGGTTCGCCGGGAAAAAGATCTGTCTCGCGGACAAGCTGATCGAACAGATGAAGGTGAAGACCGATCAAAAGTTTCTTCGTGCTTCCCGTGCCTATATGGATTTTCTGGGCCGGGGCGGCAAGATCCGCTACGAGGACCTGACGGCGGGGTTCATGCGCCGCCGTCTGCGCGAGGGGACGCCCGTGCTCACGGGTCTCAGCGCCACCTGTCTCTACAATTGCGCCCGTGAGGTCGAAGAGGGCGGCAGGCTCCGCTATGACGACATCGAAGGCAGGCCCACCGGCCATTTCGTGGTGGTCACCGGCTACGACCACGATTCGCGCATGGCGTGGGTGGCCGATCCGCTCCGTCCCAATCCCGTGTCACGCTCCGCGGAATATCCCGTGAAGATGAACCGTCTCATCAATGCCATCATGCTCGGCATCGTCACCTATGACGCCAATCTCCTGATCATAGAGCCGGTGGAAGATGACCCAGCGCGGGAGGAATCATGATCAATCTCATCGTCGTCTACAATCCGAAGAACTGGCCCATCGAGATCCCCGGAGTCGAGGTCGTATCCGCGCGGAGCTATCTGACCGATCCGTCGTACAACGCCCTCGGCAGGGCGCGGGTCTACAACCTGAGCCGGTCGTACCGTTACCAGAGCCTCGGCTATTACGTCTCCCTCCTGGCTGCGGCGCGGGGGCATCGGCCCATGCCCAATGTCATGACCATTCAGGACATGAAATCCCAGTCGATCATCCGCTTCGTGTCGGACGAGCTCGACGAGCTGATCCAGAAAAACCTGCGGGATATCCAGAGCCCGAAATTCGTATTGAGCGTGTATTTCGGCAGGAACGTGGCGAAGAAATACGACCGCCTGAGCCGGCATCTGTTCAATCTCTTTCCCTCTCCGCTCCTCCGGGCCTTCTTCAGCCGCAACAACACCCGCTGGCAGCTCCAGAACATCGTGCCCATACCGGTGAGCGAGATTCCCGCGGACCATCTCGATTTCGTCAGGACCGTGGCCGGGGATTATTTCGCCGGGAGGAAGGTGAGCGTCCCCCGCAGGGTTCAGACGAGATATGATCTCGCCATTCTGTACGATCCCGCGGAGAAGGCGCCGCCCTCGGACGCGAACGCGCTGAAGAACTTCATCAGGGCCGCCGGGAACCTGAAGATCGGCGCCGAACTGATCACCCGCGACGACGCCGGACGCCTGCTCGAGTTCGACGCCGTTTTCATCCGCGAGACGACAAGTGTCAACCACCATACCTACCGTCTTTCCCGCCGCGCCGAGGCGGAGGGGCTGACGGTCATAGACGATCCCCTGTCCATTCTCCGGTGCACGAACAAGGTCTACCTCGCAGAACTGCTCCAGCGCAACAAAATCCCCGTGCCCGCCACCGTGGTGATGCATCGTGAGAATGTTGCGGAAACCCTCGAACGCCTGGGGCTGCCCTGCATTCTCAAGCAGCCGGACAGCTCGTTCTCCCAGGGTGTCATCAAGGTGGAGAAGCGTGAAGACTTCCTTCTCCGGGCCACTGAACTGCTCGACAAATCGGACCTGGTTATCGCCCAGGAATATATGCCCACGCCTTTCGACTGGCGTATCGGGATGTTCGACCGGATTCCTCTTTTCGCCTGCAAATACTACATGGCCGACCGTCACTGGCAGATCATACGGCGGAGCAGCGGCGGAAGGATGTATGCCGGAAGGGCCGAGACCATGGCGGTCGATGACGCGCCCGAGGCGGTTGTCAGGGCGGCAATCCGGGCGGCGAACCTGGTCGGTGACGGCCTCTATGGTGTCGATGTGAAGGAGATCAACGGAAAACCCTTCGTCATCGAGGTCAACGACAACCCGAACATAGACGCCGGTGTCGAGGACGCCGTGCTCAGGGATGCCCTCTATACGCGCATCATGGAATCCTTTCTCCGGCGCATCGAGAAGTCCCGGGCGCTGACGGAGGGTGCATGAGCGGCCGGGAACTGCACCTGTTCGAGGGATTCGGCATCGAATTGGAATACATGATCGTGGACGCGGAAACCCTCGATGTCCTTCCGGTCTGCGACAGCGTTCTCAAAGCGGTCTCCGGGACCTTCGATTCCGAGGTCGGGCGCGGCCCTCTCGGCTGGTCGAACGAGCTTGTGCTGCATGTCATCGAGCTCAAGACCAACGGGCCCGCTCCAGCGCTCGATCATCTCCCCGGCCTGTTTGCCGCCGATGTGAGGGAGATCAACGGCATCCTGGAACGGTTCGGGGGACGGCTGCTTCCCACGGCCATGCATCCCTGGATGGACCCTGAACGCGACACCCGCCTCTGGCCTCACGAGTACAGCAGGGTCTACGAGTCCTGCAACCGTATCTTCGGCTGCCGGGGCCACGGCTGGTCGAACCTGCAGAGTACGCATATCAATCTGCCCTTCGCGGGGGATGGGGAGTTCGGAGCCCTGCACGGTGCGGTCAGGCTGGTCCTGCCCCTGCTTCCCGCCATCGCCGCCTCATCTCCCGCGGCGGACGGGGGTCTCACCGGTTTCATGGACACGCGGCTGGAACAGTACCGGAAGAACCAGCGCGCCGTTCCATCCATCACGGGACAGATCGTCCCCGAACCCGTCCGCGGCCGCGCTGATTACGAGGATGTCATCCTCGGTCCCATTTACCGCGACATCACACCGCACGATCCTGATGGGATACTCCGCCACGAGTGGCTGAACTCCCGCGGGGCCATCGCCAGGTTCGACCGTTCCGCACTGGAGATCAGGCTCCTGGACATTCAGGAATGTCCCTCAGCCGACCTTGCCGTCGCCGCGGCAGTCACCGCCCTCGTCCGCATGCTTGTGAACGAATACGGCGATATCGCGCCTCCATTCTCCACGGAACGGCTGGCGGCTGTCCTTCTCGCGTGCATCAGGGATGGGGAACACGCGGTCATTGACGACAGCGGCTACCTCGCTATCCTCGGCCTGGCAGACATGGAGCGGCCATCGGCGGGCGCTGTCTGGAGACGCCTCTACGAATCCCGGCTCTCAGCGCTGATGCCGCAGCCGTTCCATGCCCCGTTCGAGCATATTTTCGACGAAGGAACGCTGGCCCGGAGGATCGTCCGTTCTCTGGGGAAAAACCCCCGTATGGCTGACTTCTTCCGATGTTACCGGAGACTCGCCGACTGCCTCCATGCCAATGAGTCCTTCCGTGCCTGACCGCCGGCTCGTCGTCACCTGCGAGCACGCATCGAAGGCGGCGCCCTTCGAATACACGCACCTGTTTCGGGGCCGTGAGACCCTCCTCGAAAGCCACCGGGTATACGATGCGGGCGCATGGGCCTTCGCTGAAGCGTTCGCCGCGGCTTTCGATGCACCGGTGTTTTCGGCGCCCTTCACCCGGCTCCTGGCCGACTGCAATCGCTCGTCCCGGAGCCGAACGCTCTTTTCTGAGATATCCAGTCCCCTCGACGCTGACGTCAAGCGCGCAATTCTCGAACGCTGCTACAGGCCGTTTCGAACCACTGTCGAAGACGCCATCGCCCGCTTCATGGCGGAAGGTTCGTCCGTGCTTCACCTTTCTGTCCACAGCTTCACGCCCGTGCTCGACGGTGTCGTGCGCAGGTGCGACATCGGGCTGCTTTACGATCCTTCGCGGCCGTCCGAAGCCTCATTCTGTGCGGCATGGCGGGGAGGACTCGCGGCGCTGCTGCCCGGATTTCGCGTTCGGATGAACTGTCCCTATCGCGGGACCGCCGACGGTTTCACGAGCTTGATGAGAAAGCGGTACGGCGATCCCCGGTATATCGGTATCGAGCTGGAACTGAACCAGGGACTGCTCATGGAAGGCGGGACCTTTCCGGGGAATGTCACGGCCGCGTGTGTGTCAGGCTGTCGAATCGCGCTGGATGCATGAAGCCGGCTTGCGACTCCGGACGGCATCCCTTTCCGCCGTAAAATATCATTTTTTCATCGACTTTCGGCATCGAATGCATTACTATTGCATACAGCTGTCACAGCTCAACGAAACCATAACGAAAGGAACACCACCATGAAGAACCGTGCTGTCAACACGGGAAGACGGAACATCATCACGCGCGGACTGGCCATGCTGGGCGTGGGCCTCGGCGGATCGGCCGTAACACCCATGCTCGCGGGCTGCCAGAGCAATCAGGCGGGTGAATCGCGCTATCTGAAGCACGCCGACATCCTTGACAAGTGCTTTTCGGCGGTCCTGCAGGATGTTATGGACCCCATGGGACTCCGCGACCAGTGCATGGCGCCGGAGATCAAGCCCCTGCAGCCGGGCATGCGGGCCTGGGGTGAGGTGCGCACGATCTACCTCGAGGCGGTGGACGAGGTGCCGGAACACCCCTTCCAGCTCGAAATGGAACTCCTCGACGACACCCGCCGCGGCCAGATCATCGTGGCCCGGTGCGACACGGGGGAGATGTCGGCCTTCTGGGGCGGGCTCCTGACGAACGCGGCTGTGGGGCACGGCGCCCACGGTGTGATCATGGACGGCGGCGCGCGGGACTACGAGGAGATAGTGGAGCTCGGGTTCCCGGTGTTCTCGGCCGGTCTCATCCCCTATGACTCCCTGGGCCGCATGGACGGCAAGGCCATCGATGTTCCCATCACCTGCGGCGGTGTGAAGACGAGCCCGGGCGACTTGGTATTCGGTGATGTGAACGGCATCGTGGTCGTGCCGAAGGATGTCGCGGACGAGGTCATCGCCAAGGCCTGGGAAAAGGTCAAGGGCGAGAGCACGGTGCGCGAGGAACTCAGGTCCGGGGCGAGCGTGGTGGAAACCTTCAAGAAGTACGGGATACTGTAAATCGCGGCAATCCGCGCGGCGGGGCCACGATTTCCCGGCGCGGCAGACGACAATCCGAACGGGAGCGAAGACGACATGAACAGGCGAAACGCACTCAGGAAAACGGCGGGAATGGGCGCGGGACTGGCGGCCCTCGCAGGATCGTGCGGGTCGGGCCAAGGTCCGGCCGTGCTTTCCGGCCGCAAGCGCATCATGGTGGGAGCTTTTTCAGACGAGACGAACACCTTCATCAACGACCGGCGGACCCTCGATGTGGTCGAGAAGAGCGCACGGTTCGGCGACGATGTCTGGCACAAGGGCGGGAGGATGGTGCACGGCACGGTCGGCGGGACCATGGACGGCTTCGTGGATTGCATGGAGATGTTCGACGTGGAGTTCGTCGGCTCCATCGCCGTGGGCGGCAACCACCGTATCATGACCGAAGAGGTCTTCGACTATGTCACCGGGCACATGCTGGACACCCTTGACAAAAACCAGGTGGACGCGGTCTATCTGAGCATGCACGGCGCCGGCTGCACCATCGGTCATGACGACCTGGAGGGGGAGACTCTGGCGCTGATCCGTGAAAAGGTCGGCCCCGACATCCCCATCGTCTACACCCTCGATCTCCACTGCACCCTGACCGAGCTGATGGCGGAATCGGCGGACGCGGTGAGCATCTACCGCACCTATCCCCACATCGATGCGTTCGAGTGCGGCTACGAGGTCGCCTCCATCCTGGCCGGGACCATGTATGGCAAGCTGAAACCGGTCCAGGCCATCAAGCGCATTCCCCTCATGATCGGCCCGCCGCTGAATGTGGTCACCTCCGACGAGCCCATGAAATCCATCTACGGCCACGCCAAGACGCTCCAGCGTTTCACCCCCGGCGTGCTCACCTGCTGCCCGGCCCACGGCTTCATGCAGCAGGACATCCCCACCCAGGGCGCGGCGGTGATGGTCACCGCGGACCGTGACCGGGAGCTGGCGCAGAAGCTGGCGGACGAGCTGGGCGAGATGATGTTCGAACACCGGAAGGATTTCTGGATCGATCTCCCCGGACCGGCGGAATCCATTCGCATGGCCATGCGGCCCAACGACAAGTCCTTCGCAATCTCCGACAGCGGCGACAACATCGGCGCTGGCGGCGCGGGCGACGGCACCATACTGCTCCGGGAGATATTCCGTCAGGGAGCGACGTCGGCCTTCGTGCAGATGTACGACCCGGAAGCGGCGAAGAAGGCATTCGAGGCGGGAGAGGGCGCCACGGTGTCTCTGGAGGTCGGCGGGAAGTCGGATCCCATGTACGGCCCGCCCGTGGAAATGACCGGAAAGGTGACCCGCGTATCGGAGGAAGGCCATCGCGGCCATCCGGCGGTCCGTGTCGACACAAAGGGCGTGACCGTGCTCATCAACTCGCGCCTCATCGGACCCAACGACCAGTCCAACGTCCGCGCAATGGGCATCTATCCCGAGGAGTACAAGATGACCGTGTGCAAGGGCGGGTTCGCGTTCCGGCCCCAGTACCCGCCGGACACCTATGACTACATCCTGGCCGCCACGCCGGGCTATTCCTCGCCCGACCTGACCACGTTCACCTGGAACCGTATCCCGCGGCCCATCTATCCGCTGGACGACATTTGAGACGGGTGGAAGCGCACTCACCCCCTGTCATTGCATGACATCCCCCTCTCTCACATGTGAAAGAGGGGGATTCGTGCCGCCGATGCTTCCGGGGGATGAGTTTTGATCTTCCTACTTCATCAGCACCATCTTCCCCGTCTTCGCCTGGCCACCGTCCGTCTCGACACGGTA
>CAYNWJ010000066.1:0-13716 GCA_964400815.1 uncultured bacterium | reverse complement strand
CCCCCTCTTTCGCGTGCGAGAGAGGGGGATGTCACGGAGTGACAGGGGGTGAGTGCTGCTTCCCTGCAAAGAGACCCTTTCGGGCATCCCGTCTTTTCCGCCTCACGGTGAAACATTTTGCGAAAATCACGATTATGTATTATCTAGAGTATAGGCAACACACCTCGTGATAAAGCCTCATACCACCGCTTTCGCGGCAGTGGAATGAACATACGGGTATCAGCGAAAGGATATGATCATGGCAAAAGTCGCACGCTTCCTCCTCTGGTTCACCGTAATCTTCGCGGTCATCGTCGTGACCGCGGTGCTTGCGGCCACGATCCTTTTCCCGTCCGAAAAGATCAGGACACGCGTGGAGGCTGCGGCCACGGAGGCGGTGGGCGCTCCGGTCACCCTGGGTGACATCGGCCTCAGTTTCGCGGGCATTCCCGCCGTCAAGGCAAGCGATATCGTCATCGGCGGCGAAAGGGGCGACGAACCGCCGCTCTTCCGGGTCTCGTCCGTACGTGTCCGCGTGGACATCCTGAAGCTCCTTTCGAAGACGGTGGAGATCGTCTCCGTGGAGGTGTCCGTGCCGGAAATCACCATGATCACACGCTCGGACGGTTCCTAGAACCTGCCGGTCTCCGGTAAAAAAGCGTCCGGCGCGCCCGCTGGACCGCCGCAGCTCCCGTTCCCCGTGTCGCTCAGGACCCTCATCATCAACGACGGCCGTGTGGTCCTGGAGAACCGCGAAGGGAAGGGCTCGCGCATCGTGGCCGACGACATCGATCTGGTGCAGTCCATCGACATCGGCCGCGATCTCGCCCTCACCTCATCGGGTGAGGCGCACATTTCCGACATTTCGCTCGGACCGCTGAGTGAGGGGGAAAAGGCGCTCGGTGGATTCAGGGCGGACTTCGAAAACGAGGTTTCAGGCGACATCGGGGCGGGGAACATCAGAGTCGAGCGGGGAACGCTCACCGTGAACGGCGTCCCCGTGGATGTGAACGCGGAGATCACCGGCTGGACGAAGACCGCCTGGTCGGTGAAGACGGGCGCGCTCGATGTGGAGGAGACGCTCAAGGCAATGCCGCCCGATCTGGTCCCCGAACAGGACAAGCTCTCCGCCGAGGGGACCTTCTCCCTCGACGCTTCGGGAACGGTGGACAGCGAACCCGACGAGCCGGTCATCGCCTATTCCGGCTCACTGGACCTGGACATCGCGCCGCTGGCCTTCGAGGGCCTGCCGAAACAGGTGGACGCGATCAACGGTCACATCGCCTTCACTGAGAAGGTCATCACCATCGACAACACCCGCGTGTCCATCGGGGAATCGAATGCCCTCATTGCCGGCACGGTCGAGAATTACACCGAAAAGCCGGTGGTCGCCATCGACGCGAAGGGCGACATGAACCTGGACGATCTGGCGGGCGCGGTCCCCCTGCCCGAGGGAACGGACATGAGCGGCATGGTGGACTTCGACATGACCATGAACGGCAGCCCGGACGACCCCTCCTCATTCCGGGCCGACGGCGGCATGAACCTCCGCGCGGTCGAGATCACCATGCCCGAAACCCTGAACCACCCGGCGAAGATCGACGGCTCCCTGACCCTCAAGCCGGAACATGTGAGCCTCGACCGCATCAGGCTCGTTTCCGGGGAATCGGACATGACCCTCCAGGGGAATCTCACCAACTACATGACCCTCGCGGGGCTGGGAGAGGAAAAGGCGGCCTTCCGCGGCACCGTCTCTTCACAGAATCTGGACCTGAACGACATGCTCGTGGAAAAGAAGGAGGCCGCGAAAACCGCCCCGGTGAAGCCCTGGGACTTCGAGGAAACCCTCACCACACTCCCCGTTCCCGCGAACCTGTCGAGCGCCCTCTCCCTGAACCTGGGAACGGTGAAATTCGGCATGTTCGAAACGGATGCCGTGAAGGGGAGGATATCGCTCGACGAGGGAGTCATGAAACTTTCCGACCTGAACGTGGCGGCCTATGCCGGCGTCCTCACCGGCGGGACGACCATGAACTTCAGCGATGTGGACAACGTCACCTATGGCGGGGATTTCAAGCTGGACGCCCTGGACGCCGCACGGTTCGTGGCCGCGCTTCTCGGCAAGGGAGACATCTTCACGGGGAATCTCTCGAGCTCGCTGTCCTTCAACGGCGCGGGGCTGGATTCCACATCCATGCTGAACAACCTGAAGATGTCCGGCGACATGCTCATGAACAACGGCTCCATCTCGAATTTCGGGTTCACGAAGAAGCTCGGCGAACACCTGAAGTTCCTCGATTTCGGCAGCGTGGCCTTCGATACGATCAAAAATTCGTTCCGCGTCGAGGACAGGAAGTTCATCACGCCGGACATGGCTGTGATGACGGGATTCGGCGATATCAGGGTGAACGGGTTCGTGGGGTTCGATACTGCGGTGGACTATGACATCGTTCTGGACCTGGACCGCGAGACATCGAAAAAGGCCCTGGGGACGATCAGCGGGTTCTCGAAATATCTCGAAATCGTTCCCGAACGGCTCGAGCTGAACGTGGACGCGGGGGGGACCCTCGCCTCGCCGTCCTTCAGCCTGGACACGAGCGCCGCCGAGGAGGTGCTGAAGAAGAATCTCGAACAGCGCCTGGCGGACGAGGCCGACAAGCTGCTGGACTCGAAGGATGCCGGAGAGCTCAAGGAAAAGGGGAAGAAGCTCCTGAACAACCTGTTCAGGTAGGGTGTGGATTGCAAGTGATTATTGTCTTTTCCAATAATATTAATAAACAGTATGATAAAATGATACTGTCCTGACTGATGACCGCTCCCTGTCAGGCCCGAGAAGGGATCGCGCTCATTCCATGGCCGCCAGGTCGTGGTCCACTTCCCTGAAGCTTCCCATGCACACCGCCATGGTTGAGATGTGGGGATTGCGCAGGATACGCCTGAGGCCCTCGGCATGGGACGGCCGTCCGCCGCCCTCGGGAGGACAGGGTCCCGCGGAGCAGGTCTTCATGGCGGCGATGCCCATGCCCGCCTTCACCGCCTTTTCCATGGCCTGTTCGAGACGCGGCTGGTTCCAGTCCACATGAAATCCCCGGTAGACCGTATGATCGAAATACCCGGCGTGGTTGTAGGGCACCAGCGCCACGTCGAACCATCCCGCCCCGGCCGCCGCCTCGAGAAGTTTCCAGCCGTCGGAGGCATGCGAGGAATAGCCGGTGAAGCGCACCTTTCCCTGTTCGACCGCCCGCTGGAGGGTGTCGCGGGCGGCCGTCGAGAGCAGCTCACGCTCCGAGCTCACACTGTGCATGAGAAGAATGTCGATATGGTCCGTGCGGAGGGCGCGCAGGCTGTCTTCGATGGATTTTTCGATGGCCGCCGGATCGTCGTGGTACCGGCTGGAGAACTTGGTCTGGAGGACGACGCTGTCGCGGACGGGTTCGAGCACCCTGCCCATCATCTCCTCGTTACGGCCGTTGGCATACATCCTGCCCGTATCGAAGAAGGTGACGCCGCGTTCGACCACGCGGTGGACAACGTTCGGTCGGTCGTGATGGACCGTGCCGAACCCCACCGCCGTGACCCTGAGGCCCGTCCTTCCCAGCACGCGGTACTCGAAGCCGGGTGTCGGCTCCCCCGCACCGGCCGCTGTCGCGCCTGTCACGGCGGCCATGCCCGAACAGATTACGGCCCCCGCCGAACCGGCAACGAAACTCCGGCGGTCGAGGGAGCATCCGGTGTCCTGTTTTCGTGTTTTCATTGATTCATCCGTCGGAAACCGATGGGCAGGCATGGGATCATTCGAGGCCCGCGGCCATGGCGGCGAGATAGTCCCGCGCCCGGTCGAAATCATCGAGCCCCACCGATCCGAGGATGAAGCGGCCGGATCGCGCGAAGACCATGAGACCGTACCAGTCCTCGCGCCCCACGAAGTTCTCGTCGCCGACCCCAGCCGAAATGTCATCGACCGAACCGTACTCCTTCAGGAACGCCCGGTATTTCGAGAGATTCTCCTTGGCCGTTTCCGCCGAGGGCGTGGCGAGGATATAAAGCTGATATTCCGCATCGCCCTCCGCGTACCGGACTGTAAAGGCGTTGGTCAGGTAGTCCTGTCCGAGCACGTTCTTTGCGATGTAGGATTCCGTTTTGGGAAGGCGGTTCTCCCGGGGAAAGAGACCGAACTGGTATGCCATGCCGCCGCCGTCGGGGATGACGCTGTCCAGCGCCCGCCCCACCGTTTCGATGGGTCCGGTCGAAGGCGGCGACGCGTCCATGGAAAATATCTTGATGTAATACCGGTCCTTCCAGAAGCTGAGGGCGTTTTCGGTGAGGTATCCCTCGACGCCGATGTCGAGATAGTCGTATTCCGGAAAGCGCTCGTTGGAATAGATGCCGAAGGCCCCGAGACTGTCCGCCATGTCATAGATGTCCACCACGATCTCGAAACCGTCCCCGCCGATACTGCCCGAATAGGTCGCCACGTTCACGACCCCGTAATCCAGGTACGGCAGCGCGCCGCCGTTGATGTAGTTCCAAAGGCTCTCGGGACCGTAATAGGCCGGCTCGCGCATGATGGTGAAGCCCCCGACATCGGACTCGCCGATGACGAACTTCGCGAGGGGGTTCTCCTGTGCCGCCGCCGGGCCGGAAGCCGCCGCGTTCAGGATTGTCGCGCACAGAATGAATGCGAGCATGAAATACCGCATGGGTGGTCGTTCCTTTCACAATGAGATACCATACCGGCGGTCAACCGCCATCGACCCTCATCCCATGGCCGCCAGGTCCTCGTCGGCCTCGCGGAAGCTGCCCATGCCCACGGCCATCGTGGAGAGGTTCTTGTTTCTGAGGTTCCAGCGGAGCGCCTCGCGATAGGTCCCGCGGGGCTCGCCCTCGGTCTTCATGGGCCCGCCCGAGCAGGTCTTCATGCCGATGACGGCCATGCCTTTGCCCGCGGCATACGCGAAGGCGCGCTCGAGCTTCTCCTGGTCCCATTCGCTGTAGATGCCATAGACCGAATGGGTGAAGCTCCCGGAGTGATTGTAGGGCACCATCGCCACGTCGTACCAGCCCTCGTCGGCGCCGATGGTGAGCATCTCGTGGGCGTTCGAGCTGTGGGCGGAGAAGCCGCAGAGCCTGATCTTCCCGTCCTTTTTCGCCTGTTCGAAGACCTCGCGCACCACGGGATTCTTAACCGCCTTCTCGGTGGTTGCCCCGCGGATGATCATGATGTCCACATAGTCGGTGCGGAGGGCGCGAAGACTGTCGTCGATGGACTGCTTCATGGCGGCGGCGTCGCCCTGGATCTTCTGGTCGATCTTGGACTGGATGACGATGTCCTGCCGCATGGACCGGATCACGCGGCCGATGAGCTCCTCGTTCCTTCCGCCGGCGTACATGCGCCCGGTATCGATGAAATTCACCCCCGCGTCGAGCACACGCTTGATCAGGCTCGGCTCGGTGACCCTGCTCCCCCCGAGACCGATGGCGGAAACCTTTGTGTCCAGGGAGCCGATCTTTCTGAATTCCACATTGGCGGCGCGGGCCCGCCTGATGAACGCGGGGGCCGTTCCTCCCGCGACGCCCGCTCCAACGATACCCAGGGCCGAGCGCCCGATGAACTCCTTGCGGCTGATCGAGGTGGTGCGCCTGTCGCTCATGCTGTCTCCTCTCCCCAACGCCACGCGTATGGCGATGACCGGAACATGTGTATGTGAATGGTATCGATGCCGTTCAGTGAGCTTATGAAAGCACCCCCGTCCCGTTCGCGGGGTCGAACGAACCGGAATCGGGATGCGCGTCTCTTCGCGCAGGCCCTCCTGGAAAGCCGTCGGCCTTCCGGGAAAACCCGGGGGTGCGCGTCCCCGGCGCCGGGAAACGATGGGAGCGTAACGGAGGTGAAGCATCCGGCGGTCATGCCAGTCCGCCGGCACTCCCATATATCTCCGACGCCCCACGCGGAAAAAAGTTCTCATTCAGCCCGGAGCGCCGCTTTCCCCTGACGCTGAAGACAATATACAAGCCGGTTATCAAGTTAAATAAGCACCCTTTTCCTTTCTACGGGAATCAGCTCTATCACGATTGTGGAAGCGCCCCCTCTCCCCGGCCCTCTCCCCCTAAAGGGAGAGAGGGAGCCCGTTCCGTGGTGCTTTTCCTTCTCCCGCTTCGGGGGAAGGTGGCGCGAAGCGACGGAAGGGGGCTTTGCAGAGAACTGCTGAATCATGCATTGCTTACTAAACTTGATACCCGGAATATACAATGCCGGATGGCAAAAGGAAAGGATGATGCGATGGACGCGGAACGCGAGCGTCATTCCTCTTCCGCGGTGGTGACTCGATTGATCTCGTTCAGTGTGGTCAGGCCGCGCAGCACCTTTTTGATGCCGTCGTACCGGAGCGTCCGGAATCCCGAGCGTTCCGCGGCGTCCTGTATGTCGAGGATGGAAGCGTTTTTCGCCACGAGGCCCCGTATCCCGGCATTCATGATGAAAAGCTCATGGATCGCCAGGCGGCCGTTGAAGCCGGTGCCGTTACAGGCGTCACACCCCTTTTCCCGCCAGAAGTGTACTCCGGTTTTTCCGTCCCATTCGAAGATCTGTTCGATTTCCGAGGCTGAAAGGGCGTATTTCTCCTTGCAATCGTCGCACAGACGGCGCACCAGGCGCTGGGCCATGACACCGATGATGGACGGGGCCACCAGGAAGGGTTCCACTCCGATCTCGATGAGCCGGGTCACCGCCTGCAGGGCGTTGTTGGTGTGCATGGTGGCAAACACGAGATGACCGGTCAGGGCGGCCTGTGAGGCGATCTTCGCCGTTTCGGGGTCACGTATCTCGCCCACGAGAATGACATCAGGGTCCTGACGGAGAAACGAGCGCAGGATAGACGCGAAGTCAACATCGATTTTCGCGTTCACCTGCACCTGGTTTATGCCCTGGAGCCGGTATTCAACCGGGTCCTCGATGGTCATGATATTGACATCGGGCTGATTGATGTGCCGTATGGCCGAATAGAGGGTGGTGGTCTTTCCTGAACCGGTGGGGCCGGTAACGAAGAAAACGCCGTTCGGGGTGGTGATGAGCTGCCTGAGCTTGTCGTGTATCGGCCTGGAAAGCATCAGCTCCGCAAGCGACGGAACATCCTTGAGCTGACTGCCGCCGAGGATACGGAGCACAACTTTTTCGCCATAGATGGTGGGTACGGTGGAAAACCGAAAATCGATTGACATGTTCGTGAGCTTGATGGTGATACGGCCGTCCTGCGGCCTGCGCCTCTCGGTGATGTCCTTGTCCGCCATGATTTTCAAGCGCGACACAACCGGATTCACCACCGGCATGTCAAGCGTGAAGCGCTCCCGAAGAACCCCGTCGATCCGGAAACGGACCCGCGCCGAATACTCTCCCGCCTCGATATGGATGTCGCTTGCCCGTTCCTTGACGGCCAGGAGCAGCAGGCCGCGTGTGAACTCGACCACGCCCTTGTCGCCTGACATCTTCTCCAGCTGCTCCGCGGTCACCTTGTCAGATTTGGCCAGCGCGCCGAACTGAGCGTGGTTGATGAATTCGTCGAGGGGATCGCTCTTCTGGAACTGGATCTCGATTGCGTCCACGATCTCGCCGGGAGTGGAGAACACCGGGCTGACCGGTTTTTTGACCGTCATCTCGATCTTCTTGACAAGCTGCTGGTTGGACGGGTCCGCCATTGCCACGGTGACGGCGTCCCCCATCATGTAGAGGGGGATGGCAAAATGCGTTCGGGAGAACTCCTCGCTGAAAAGGGCAAGGACGTCCGGCTGGAAGAGGGTCTTCTCCATGCTGACATATGAAATACCGATGGAATCGCCCCAGGCTTTCGCGAATTTCTCACGGAGTCCCGGTTTTTTGGCGATGATTTCCTGCAGGGCGGCGAGTGTGTCTCCCGGAAAGCTCTGGTGATAGAATTTCGCTTCCTTTTCGGAAAGCAGACCCTGGCCATGGGCGCGCTTGAGGAATTCCGGGTTTCCTATCCTGGGCACAGAGGGAGCGGCGCTCATGAGTCATCCCGTTTCTTTTTCATTTTTTCTGCCATCATCTTGCGTATCAAGTCCTGTGAAGCCTGGCCCTTAACGGCGGCGCCCGCTGATTCATCCTCACGGATTTCCTCGAGCATGATCTTGAGATCGAATTTTTTCGGCATTGCTCTACCTCTGCCTGACGTTCTTCCAGGTTTCCCTGATGAGATCCCGTATCTCGTTCATGGGAGTGTCTTTTCGGATGTAGTTCGCCGCCCCGCAGCTGATGCACTGCTCAACGCTGTCCATATCCGCCACCGAGGTGAGCATGATGATAAACGCGTCCGGAAATTCCCCGGTTATGTCACCAAGCGCCTCGATTCCGGTCTTTACCGGCATGTTGATGTCCAGGAGCATGAGGTCCGGTTTCATCTCCCGGTAGAGCGCCACCGCTTCCTCGCCATTCTTCGCCTCCCCCACGACCTCGCAGTTCATGGAGGCCATGACCTTTTTCATGAGCAGGCGAAGATGAAGCTCGTCGTCCGCCACGATGACACGCGGCTTCTTCTGTTCAGCCATGTCTTACTCCATTGGTATGGTAAACGAGAATGTGGAACCCTTCCCCGGCTCGCTGTAAACCCATATATCGCCGCCATGGGCGTCAACGATTTTTTTGACGATGGCCAGCCCCAGCCCCGTGCTTTTCTCGCCGCCGGTCGGCTGGGCGCTCAGTCGCTGGAACTCGCCGAAAAGCTTTTTCCTGTCCTCCTCGGAGATGCCCGGACCCTGGTCGCGGACACCGATCATCACAGACTCGCCGTCGGATTCGAGGCTCACGGTTATTTTCGAATCGGGCGGTGAGAACTTGATCGCGTTGCCGATGAGATTGTCTATGACCTGGGCTATCCTGTTATGGTCGAACGCGGCTTCCGGTTCATTGCGAATATCGGTGTCGATCGAGATATTCTTCTTTTGCGCCGACATTGAACAGATCGTGACACGTTCCTGGACGACATCCCTGACAGGCCCACGCGATCTCTGAAGGTCGAGGCGTCCGCTTTCGATGACCGACACGTCCAGGAGGTCGTTGACCAGCGAGAGCATGTTCCGCGCCGCCTCCCTGATGATGGAAATCATTTCGACCTGGTCCCCGGTCAGGTTTTCACGGTCCTCCAGCAGAAACTCGCTGAAACCGCCGATCGATGTGAGGGGATTTCTCAGGTCGTGCGCGGCGATACCGAGGAACTTGTTCTTGAGCTGGTTGAGTTCCTTGAGTTTCCGCTCCGCATCGGAATAGTCCATGATGAGTTTCTTAAGAAGGATACGCTGGTCGTGGTTGTCCTTTTCAACGGCGCGCATGCCGATGATCTCGCGCATCACATCCATGGCCCGGGAATTGTATTGGTCTGACAGGCGCAGATAATCCCCGATGCACTGTTTTTCCTTCATGCCAGTTCACCACCCTTCACGGTTACGGCCGTTCATGACATTCCTGGAGGATGATCCTGTCGATACCGACGTTCTCCAGGTGTTCCAGGCGGTCCAAAATCAAGTCGATGTCGCGGGGGGAATTGATAACGCTGCCGTGCTGAGGAGCAATGGTTGTGAACTCGAGACCGCGGATGACGGAGAGTGCGTGCCTGAGCGCAGTACCCGAGGTCATCACCATCTGCTGGAAATTAATGATGTCGGGAAGAGGGCAGTACGACCGCTTGTTCTGACAGTTCGCAAAATCATCGCAGAGGGCGCACTCCACCTCGAGGGAAAGAAACAGCTCCCATTCACTGGCATAGCTGCCGAACAGGTCGCTTGTGAACAATACGCCCGATTTTTCGTCGAGAGTGATGAAACTACCCGCCGCATGTGAATAAGGTGTCGCGTGGAACGTCAGCCTTCGCCCCGATGAGAAGGTGAATGCGTAGTCGAGTTGTTTCAGGGAGACCAGTTCCGATGATACGGCATAATGACGGATGAAGATGTTGTTCTGAAAGTCGGAGATGATCTTGAGGTCGGGACGGTCTATGATGTCTTCGAGGTTCGGAATGCCGCCGCAGAGGTCGGGATCGTAATGATGATAAATCAGGGCCCTGATGTTTTCGGGCCGGACACCCGTTTTGAGGATCTTCATCATCACCGTGGGGAAATCGGGGCGGCTTCCGCTGTCGATCACCACCGCCTCGTCGCCATCGACGATCAGGTAGGGGTTGCAGTGCAGCTTGGCGTCACGGTCATAGAAACCGATCCAGTAGATATCTTCTGCAATCTTGACAGGACCGTCATAGTCCAGATTGAGGTTCAGGTTTTCCACCATGTGACCATCCTCGTCAAAAAATAATCTTAAAATATGAGACTCATAGGCATTATTTTTTTCCGGGTATCCAGTTCGGCAAGCAACACATGATTCAGCTGTTTTCTCTGCAAAGCCCCCTTCCGTCGCTTCGCGCCACATTCCCCCGAAGCGGGAGAAGGAAAAGCACCACGGACCGGGCTCCCTCCCTCCAGGATGAGAGGGTCGGGGAAAGGGGGACGATTAAAACCTGGGATTTTCGCCTGAAATGCCCAATTTAAGGCCCGGTCAACGTATATGGATGCTGACTTAACTGGATAACCGGCATTATTTTCTAAAATACTTTCGAAAATCTCATGCGCAAGTTGTTTTTATGATCACAACTGCCTGATACACAACAAGTTTTGTCATTGTTTAACAATTTCGAACAGAGAGGCCCGCTTTTTCAAACATTGTGCTTGATTTGTTGTGGTATAATTTTTATTATTATATTAATAACAGTATATTATGGTGATTATTTTGTTTTTTTCTTCCAAATGGAGGCCGTCATGCCCCGCATCACCGCCGTCATCTGCCTCTTCATCGTGCTTGCAGGAAATCCTCAGACCCACGCCGATCCCTGGAACGCATCGGTGGACGCCAACATCACCATGACCCAGAACGCCTATACCGACAACTGGGCCGGAAGCGAGCGGGGATCCATGACATGGACCTTCCTGTCGAACTCCCTCGCCGAAAAGCAGATCACCGACCTGGTCAACGTGAAGAACACCCTCAAGCTCCAGTTCGGCCAGAACCACACCCAGGAGCAGGAAACATCGAACTGGGGCAAGCCGGTCAAGTCAAGCGATCTGATCGATTTCGAATCGGTGTTCCGTTTCTCCCTGGGGGGATTCGTCGATCCCTATGCCGCCGGCCGTATCGAATCGCAGTTCATCGACAAGAGCGACCCGGCGAAGAACCGCATGTTTAATCCGCTCACATTCACCGAAAGCGCCGGTGTGGCCAAGGTTCTCATTAAAACGGACACGCGGGACTGGACCGCACGCTTCGGCGCAGGTTTCCGCGAGCATGTGAACCGCGACGTCCCGGACCCGGCCGGAGGCGGCCGGGACACGGAGGTGAGCACCGACGGCGGGTTCATTTTCGTGAACGACTTCAAGACGCCCCTCGCCGGCGATCAGATCCTCCTGACAAGCAAGCTCACCGTGTTCCAGGGAGTCTATTATTCGAAGGCGGACGATTTCAGGGGCACACCCCGTGAGGACGACTGGAAATCGCCGGACATCGAATGGGAGAACATCTTCACCGCGAAGATCACCAAATACCTTGACGTCAATCTCTACACCCTCTTCCTCTATGACAAGGAGATCGACAAGGCGGGACGGTTCAAACAGACCCTGTCCCTGGGATTGAGTTATAAACTTTTGTAATATCACAGGAAAGAACAAGGAGGCGCCATGGACATCAACGCCTGGCTGGAAACATCATCGGAATGGCTCGTGTCCCACGGGATCCGAATAGCGCTCATCCTCGGGCTCATGCTCGTGGCGATCAGGGTGGCGGCATACGCCCTTGACAAGCTGTTCCAGCGCTTCGCCCGCAACAAGGACGACGAGTTCAAAAAACGTTCGGACACGCTCAACAATCTCCTCCACTGGGTCGCGACCGTCGGCATCATCATCATCGCCGCCGTCACCGTCCTCGGAGAGCTTCAGATCGACATCGGCCCCATCCTGGCGGCGGCCGGTATCGTGGGCGTGGCCGTCGGTTTCGGCGCCCAGCACCTGGTGCAGGACCTCATCAGCGGTTTCTTCATCCTCATCGAGGACCAGATACGGGTGGGGGATGTGGTCAGCATCGCGGGGCACGCCGGGCTGGTCGAAAAGATCAATCTGCGCATGACCATTCTCCGCGACCTCGAGGGCAGGGTCCACTATGTCCGCAACGGGCAGATAAACGTGGTCACCAACATGACCAAGGATTTCTCCTTCTACCTGTTCGACATCGGCGTTGCATACCGCGAGGACGTTGACGAGGTGATCAAGGTCATGAAGCAGGTGGACGAGGATCTCAGGAGCGACGAGGAATTCGGCATCGATATCCTCGAACCCATCGAAATTCTGGGCCTTGACCAGTTCGCCGATTCCGCCGTGGTCGTCAGGGCCCGCACGAAAACCAAGCCCATCAAGCAGTGGCGGATCGGCCGGGAATACAAGCGCCGGCTCAAGAAACGCTTCGACGAGCTCGATATCGAGATCCCCTTCCCGCATGTCACCCTGTGGATGGGCGAGAACAAGGACGGGGGCATGCCGCCGATCAAGATGGACAACGGGTGACGCCGAACGGGCGGCGGGAAAGCACCATGATCACGAAGCCGGTCCGCAGAGGCTTCATCGTTCAAAAAGCAACGGTGCATGTGATGCCGGACACGCCGAACACATCGAGCGCAATCCTTTCGCTCCCGGACTCATGCAGACGCGGGATCAGCCAGCCGACGAGGGAGCCGGCCGCCGCGCTGGCGAGCACGTCGGTGGGATAGTGATTGCCGGAACGGACGCGGAACGTCCCCGTAGCCGCCGCCAGACCGAGACCGCCGATCCATATGGCTTTTTTCCAGCGTGATTGCGGATGACGCTTTCCGAAAACGTATCCCGTGAACACAGCGGACATGAAGGTGTACGATGTGTGCCCGGACCAGAAGGACTTGAACGAGTCGTTCCTCTGCCTCGTTCCTTCCGCCACTTCGTCATTGAACACATAGGGCCGGGGTCGCTCGAAAACTCCCTTGGCCGTTTGAGTCATGCCGGTGATGAGCGCCGTCGCCTCGATATACATGACAACGTCTGTGACGATTTCATGGTACGCGACACCACCTTCGCCAAATATGTGGGGCGCGAGGGCGAGAATGAACAACCCTTTCTCCATGTCCCTGGTGGCGTCGCTCCAGGAACTCACCTTCTTCGAATAGTAATCGCAGGCGAATCGGTCGAAACTGTTGACATCGCCCCTGTCCAGGCCGCGAATATCGGGGGGTGTCATGTTCGATACGGCGTGATCACCGGCGAGGGCGGTCGCCGCGGCCACGACGGCCACCGGGATGTCCCGGCGGAGGGAGAGGGTGAAGGGAAGGGAATCATCGGTCAAGGCCACATTGACCGGCATCATGATCACGAAAAACAGTATCCCCGCGAGTGCCATGTAATGTTTCAAGTTTTCAATTCACCCTCTCGCATCACCATAGGTCCAACGAAAAATAACAACACGAATCAATGGTGTCCGGTTAATCGATTGTACCAAGCACTCTATGTTCCCAATAAAAAATGATATAAATTTCAGACGGGCTTGTTCGATTCACTTCGAGACAACGTGCCGCCGCGAGCCGGATCAAAACTCACCCCCCGGCCCCCTCTCTTTTTTTAAAAGAGATACTATGGTATAGGAAAGGTGTTTTGGAGGCAATAAAAAGA
>CAYNWJ010000065.1:0-13823 GCA_964400815.1 uncultured bacterium | reverse complement strand
ATGCTGGCGACGAGGAAAGAATGACGATTGACCGACCGCCGTTTGAACCATGATTTATGGGATTCAAGGATTGACAGGATTGTAATCGTGGTTCATCCCGTAATCCCAAAAATCCCGGTTCAGAAACTGAAAAGCCTCGAAATATATGTTTATGCCGGAAAATGGGGGATTGTCAGTGCCCGATTACTCTTGACATGAAGGTCTCAGTGTTGTTAATTATGAATAGGACAAGGTACTTGAAAACCAATAGGGGGTAACTGATATATGCGCTCTGTTCTTCGGTACGGCATTCTTGTCACGGTTATTGCTGCGACGCTGGTTTCCTTCATGATGGGCGCTGTGGCCCAGACACCGGCGCAGAACAGCTCCGGAAGCTCCATTCTCAAGACCGGAACCAAGATCATGCCGAAACTCTCCAGCGTCAGCCTGCTCGACCCCGAGCGTTTCACGATGAAGAACCAGTACATGATGAGCTTCTCCTCCACGGGCGGCAACGGCTCGGTCATGGGAATGTTCATCAATTCCATGGAATACCGTTTCAACATGCCCCTCATCATGCGGATGAAGGTCGCCTACCAGACCCAGTCCGGGCACCTGTTCGGGGACAGGAACGGCTACACCGGACAGCCCAACATGAACCAGGGACGCGTTTTCATCCCGTCCTTCGATGTCATATACAAACCGTTCAAGAACACGACGGTCAGCATACATTATCGGGATTACAGCACGTACAATCCGTATTCCGGCTACGGTCGCTACAACAGGTTCTCGCGTCGCTATAATCCCTATTCAATGTCGCCGATGTGGGAATCCTGGTAAAATAGAACACCGTTTCGCCGACACCGAGATCATTCGTTCGAATTTTTCTACGGGGCAGCATGTCGTCATGCCGTGCGCCCCTTTTTTTGTTCCGGCCATGCCCCGATGAGTTTTCGCGGGAATTACCGCGCGTCCGCCCTGCGCATCATGCGGCACGATCCTGAACGGGCATCATCATCGGAAAAGGACATCCCGTGCGCGAACTGAATCTGACACTGATCGCCGTTTCCGGCCTGGTGATCCTCCTGTCGCTGGTCTCGATGGGGGTTCTCGTCTTTTCGTCGGACAACGGGGAACCGGTTGTCGAGGCGCCGCCTCCCGTGGACACCTCGATCAAGGTGGCTGTCCTGAACGGCTGCGGACGGTCCGGGCTGGCGTCCATGTTTTCCGAGAAACTGCGCAGCGAGGGATTCGATGTGGTCAACGGTTTCGGGGAAAACGCCGACTCATTCGATTTCGATGTCTCCGTGGTGATCGACCGTCGCGGGGACGCCATGGATAAGGCCGGGACCGTGGCGCGGGTTCTCGGCATCGAACATGTCATGGAACAGCGTTCGGACGACGAATATCTCATCGAGGATGTCGCGGTGGTTCTTGGCCGCGACTGGAACACGCTCATGCAAACGAAGGGGGATGCCGCAGATTGACAGTCAAAAGCAGCGTTGACACGGAACGGAACGTTGAAAAAATCGTCGGCCATGTCATGGAGAAAAAGGGGGAGGATATCCTCGTCATCGACCTGCGGGGCGTCACCACCGTGGCTGATTTCTTCGTGATCGCCACGGGATCTTCGGATGTCCAGGTGCGGGCCATAGCCGAGGAGGTCCGCAGGAAGATGAAGGATGAGGAGGACGAACTTCCCTTCCACATCGAGGGCATGGAATCCTGCACCTGGGTGCTTCTTGATTATGTCGACGTGGTGGTGCATGTGTTCGACAGGGAAACGAGGGATTACTATTCCCTGGAGACCCTCTGGAAGGACGCGAAGGTCCGAGAAGTGGAAACGGACTACTGACAGTCCCGCCGGAAACGGCAACGCATTGAAGTCTGCGGGATCCACCGGCTTCAGGCTTTTCTGCAGCATCGGTGTGTTTCGGTTTTTTTGTGTCGTTTATCGTGGAGATGTCCTTGGCTATCGTGGTGACCGGTTCGATCGCCTTTGATGATGTGGTCACGGCGCACGGGGCGGTTCGGGATGTCCCGGGAGGCTCGGCCCTTTATTTTGCCGCCGCCGCTTCGCTCTTCACGCCCGTGCATGTCGTTTCCGTCGTCGGCGGAGACTTTCCGGCCGCGGAATTCGATTTTCTCGTGGCGCGCGGTGTCGATACGGGGGGAATACGGGTGATCGAGGACGGGCGGACCTTCCGCTGGGCCGCCGAATACGAGCCCGACATGAACAGGCGGCGGACCACGTCGATCGAGCACAATGTGTTCGGGGATTTCAGGCCGGTCCTGAGCGACGATCACAAGACCGCGCCCTGTCTTTTCATCGGAAACGTCCCGCCCGAAATCCAGCTCGCCGTGCTCGAACAGGTCCCGCAGCCCCGCTTCACCGCGGCGGATACCATCGAATGCTATATCGAGAGCGGTTCCGGCCTCTTCCGCGAGGTGATACGGCGGGTCGATCTTTTGTTCATCAACGACGCCGAGGCCATGCTTCTGACCGGCAGGCACTCAGCCCTTTCTGCCGGCCGCGCTCTCCTGGACGAGGGACCGCGGTATGTCATCGTGAAAAAGGGCGAGCACGGTTCCGTGCTGATGAGCAGGGATGCCGTTTTCGTTGTCCCCGCCTATCCCCTCGAAACGGTTGTGGACCCTACGGGGGCGGGGGACTCGTATGCGGGGGGTGTTCTCGGCTATGCCGCCGAAGCGGGGGATTACGGCTGGGAAACGCTGAAACGGGCGGTGTTTCACGGCGGTGTGGTGGCCTCCTTCGCCTGCGAGGATTTCAGTCTGGAAGGGCTCAGGGGCCTGGACCGCGGCATGATAGCGGAACGGATGAGGGTGTTCACGGACATGACCGTCTGCTGACCTGCATCACCGGGCCGTCCCGGGCATCCTGACAACGGGGTTGATCAACACACGGAAAACAACGGAGAAAGCATGGCCATTGAAACGCTGTCCTGGACCGATGCCGGATTGAAGATCATCGACCAGCGGCTCCTGCCCGGCGAGGAGCGCCATGTCGTGCTCACGACCACGGAGGATGTGGCCGATGCCATCGAGACCCTTGCAGTCCGCGGAGCGCCGGCCATCGGGGTCGCGGCCGCCTATGGCGTGGTCGTCGCCGCCATGGAGAAGACGGATGCTGGTTTCGTCAGGAAATCGATCGAACGCCTGCGCGGCACGCGGCCCACGGCCGTGAACCTGTTTTACGCCCTCGATCTCATGGCTTGCGAGGTGGACGGCGCCTTCGATTCGGGGGAACCCGTGGCGCGTCTGCTCGATGCCGCCCGTGCGGTCCACGACGAGGACCTGAAAATATGCAGAATGCTGTCCGAATACGGCGCTGAACTGCTCGACGACGGCGACACCGTGCTGACCCACTGCAATGCCGGAGGGCTTGCCACATCCGGTTACGGTACCGCGCTCGGCGTGGTGTATGCGGCGGTGGAGGCGGGGAAACGCATCAGCGTTTATGCCGACGAGACACGGCCCCTGCTCCAGGGCGCCCGGCTGACCGCCTGGGAGCTTCACAAGAGCGGTGTGCCGGTGACCGTGATCTGCGACAACATGGCGCCGGTCGTGCTTCGTGACGGCAGGATCGATCACGTCATCGTCGGTGCGGACCGTATCGCCGCCAATGGTGACGCCGCGAACAAGATCGGCACCTACGGCGTTTCACTCGCGGCGCGGGCCCACGGTGTTCCCTTTCATGTGGCCGCGCCCCTGACGAGTTTCGATTTCGACCTCGCCTCCGGGGCGGACATTCCCATCGAGGAGCGCCGGCCGGAGGAGATTCACAGTCCCGGCGGCCTTGTCATCGCCCCGAAGGATGTTTCCTTCTACAATCCCGCCTTCGATGTAACACCGGCGGAGAACATCACCACCATTATTTCGGAGAAGGGACGGGCGCGGAAACCCTTCGCGGAGACCCTCGCCGACTGGCGGAAGAGCGGTCCATCGATAACGGGATGACCTTTGCGCTGCGCTCCACGGAGGGCAATAGACGATGCACATGAAGACGCCCCTGCCCGATTATCACATGCACACGGCCCGCTGCAACCACGCGGTGGGCGCGATGGAGGACTATGTCCTTCGCGCCATCGAACGCGGCATCGGTGAGATCGGTTTCTCGGACCACATGCCGGTCATGCCCGAACCCCACCTGGCGATGACCTTCGACGAACTCCCGGGCTATGTGGAGGAAGTGCTCTCCCTGGCCGAACGCTACCGGGGCGACATCACGATCCGTCTCGGCTGCGAAATGGACATCGTTCCGGACCGGTTCGACGATATCCGGGGCATCCTTTCGGCGTGGCCCTTCGACTATGTCATCGGTTCGATCCACTATCTCGACGGCTGGCCCTTCGACCAGGAGCAGTACCGCGACGTATTCTTCGAGGGCGATCCCGACGCCATCTACGCGAGGTTTTTCAATGCGGTCATCGGCGCAGCGGAGACCGGCGTTTTCGACATCGTGGGACATGTCGACAATATCAAATGCATGGGGTTCTGGCCCGATGAGGAGCTCACGCCTCTTTATGAACGGGTGGCGGATGTCCTCGCGGCGCGTGATGTGACGGTCGAACTGAACACGAGCGGCATCGACAAACCCTGCGGCGAGCAATACCCTTCGGCCGCCTTCCTCGAAATCCTCGCCGGCAGGGGAGTGGCCGTAACCACCGGTTCCGATGCCCATGATCCCGGGCATGTCGGCCGCTATTTCGATCGTGCGGAACGGCTACTCGCGAAAACCGGCATCGAGCGTATCGCCCGCTTCGAACGCCGTACCCGCACTTTCTCGCCCCTTCACAGCGGTGAGCGTGACACATCTGCTTCACCCTCGACGGATTCCTGCGAATGAACCGGCTCGTCCTTTTCGCGTGCGCCGCGCTTTCGGGCGTTCTCCTGTTCCTCTCCTTCCCGCCCATGAACACGGGCTTCCTGGTCTTCATCGCACTCGCGCCGATGTTGTGGGCCGTCCCACGCGCCGCTCCCCGCATGGTTTTCCTTTCCGCGTGGTTTTCCGGTCTCGTTTTTCTGGGGTCGTCCCTCTTCTGGATCCGCCACATCACCGGGGTCGGCATGGTGCTCGCCGTGCTGGTGCTTGCCGTGTTCCACGCCGTTCCCTTCTGGCTCACGGGTGTTCTTTACCGGAGATCGGCCCTCTGGGGATTCCTGGTCTTTCCCTGCGCCGTCGCCGGTATGGAATGGATACGCTCTTTCGACCAGCTCGCCTTTCCCTGGATGATCCTCGGCAATTCGATGACGGCCTATCCCGCGCTCATCCAGTTCGCCGACATCACAAGCGCGTTCGGCGTGAGCTGGTGGGTGGCCGCCGTCAATGTGTGCGTGCTGGCGCTGGCGCTGCGCCCATCTTTGGTGAGGGTGCTGGCGCTCGCGCTGCTGTTCGCGGTCCCGTGGGGATATTCGCGCGCGGTGATCGACAGCTTTCCTCCACCGGGACGCATGGTCCGCGTCGCCCTCATCCAGGGCAATGTCATGCCGGAGGAGAAATGGGCGGACGGCCTCGAGGAATGGAACATCGAGCTGTACCGCTCCATGAGCCGGGACGCCATGGCCCACGATCCCGATCTGATCGTCTGGCCCGAAACGGCCACGCCCGTCTATCTCGCCGATGTGGCTCCCTACCGCCGCATGGTGCAGACCCTCGTGGACTCCATCGGCGTGCCCGTACTCACCGGCATGCCCGCCAAGGATTTCGGCACCGGCGAAACATGGAACGCGGCGGGATTGTTCGTGCCGGGGCGCACGGAGGTCGAGCGGTACGAGAAGATCCACCTCGTACCCTTCGGCGAGGCCATACCCCTCGACAACACCTTCCCTTCCCTGCGCAGATTCGATTTCGGCCAGGCGAACTGGAACGAGGGCTCTGAGGTCGTGGTGTTCGACACGCCGGGAATTCCACCCTTCAATGTCGCCATCTGTTTCGAGTCGATATTCCCCGATCTCATCAGGAAATTCATCGTCAGGGGCTCCCGCTTCATCGTGGTGATCACCAACGACGTCTGGTTCGGGCCGAACGAATCCCCCATCCAGCACGCCATGATATCGGTCATGCGCGCCATCGAGTTCCACCGGCCGGTGGTCCGCTGCGCCAATACCGGTGTCACCATGATCATCGACGAGTACGGCCGTATCGTGGACAGGACTTCGACGTTCGAGCGGACAATCCTTGCGGGCGCGGTCGCCGAAAGAAGCTCCTCCACGTTTTATCTGCGTCACGGGAACGTTTTCAGCGCGGCGTGTTTTCTGGTTTCTATCCTGTCACTGATTGCCTATCTTATATTGTCCGTGCGAACCGGCCGGCGCGGGGCCGCAGTCATATTGGACGGGGCTCCGGAAACGGCGACGGACGCCCCGGATTTCGACGGTCATGAAGGAGTCTGAATGCGTCGTACAACCACGATAATCCTGATGGGGACGGTGCTGATGTGCGCCGTTCTCGCATTGTCCTTTCCGGCCGCCGGACAGGAATATCCGCGGTGGACGGGTTTTCCTCCCATGTATTCCATCAACGGCATCGTCGAATTTCGCGGGGACGTCTTCTGCACCACGGCGGGGGGGATGTTCCGCTACGATCCCGAGACCCGTGAATATTCCCTCTATTACAAGAACCACGGTCTGGTGTCGAACGATGTTCTCTGCATCGGGGCGACATCAGAGGCGATATTCGTCGGGTTCAAGGAGGACGGCCTCTGGCGCTTCGATCCCGATACGGAGCACTTCGAACGTATCCTTTTCCCCGAATATCATGTCAAATCCTCCGCCAATCCCAACGGTATCGCCGTGCGCGACATTTTCGCCCTCGATGACAGTGTCCTCTATATCGGCCATGAAAAGGGGGTGGACAGGCTCAACCTGAAGAGCGAGGAACTGCGCACCTATACCAACCTGGGGGAAAACATAAGCCAGGACACGCCGGTCAACGAGGTCCGCGTACACGACGGCCGGATATGGGTCGCCACGCCGCTTGGACTGTCGGTCGCCGACGAGGACAATCCCAATCTCGAGTTCGCGGAGAACTGGACCGGTTACCAGTATATCGTGCGCGACATCATCTATGGCATCACGAGCGTGCTGCATGTGGACAGGCCGTCTCCGGCCGTATACCTGGCCACGAACCTCGCGGGCATGTATCAACTGGACGAGGAGGCGGGAGTCATCGTGCCCGCCGCATCCGACCGTGTGGCATTCACCGATCTGGTCGAGGGCATCGACACATACTGGGGCGCGACTCCCATCGGGCTCTACAGAAAACAGGTGAACCTGTGGAGCACCGCGAGCGCCGAATATGAGCACCTCACCGTACTGGCGCCCGGCACGGGGGGCCGTCTGTGGGTGGGGACGGAGCTCGACGGTCTCCAGTGCTACACCGCCGACGGCTACATCGAGGTCCCGCCGCCGAACCAGATGCGGAGCATGACCTTCTATGACATCGACCTCGACAGCAACAACGTCCTCTGGGCGGCGACGACATACCGCGACAGCAATCTCAGGTCGGTCTTTCAGCGCCTCCAGGACGGGGAGTGGTCGGCCTACACGCTGGACGACTGGTCGCTTTCGAATCTGGTCGTGGGAACGATGGTTGACAGCCGGGACCGTGTCTGGGCCGCCATGTGGGGGGTCAAGACGAGCGGCGCGTATGTCATCTATGACGACGGCACACCATTCAAGGGCGACGACCGTATCCTTCCGGTCGATGAGACCAAGGAGATAATCCGGCCCACCCTGAGCCGTCAGTATATCGTCGTGAGCGATTTCGCCGAGGACGACGACGGAAACATCTGGGCCGCCAATTTCCAGCTTGATACGCCTGACCACACCATCGAGCCGGAACCGACATCGGGCGCCGTGGTCATCGACGATTTCCCCATCACCAGGCACCAGAGCTTCTCTCCGGCCCACGACGGCCTTCCCACGGCGATCATCTACGGGATATGCCCGGACAACGAGGGCTGGGTCTGGCTGGCAACGCACAACAAGGGGGTGACGGGCCTGTATGTGGGCGACGATCCCTTCGACAAGAGCGACCTTGAGATCCGCGAGCTCAAGCTCGAACAGGGCATCCATTCCCTCCGCATCAACGCCCTGTCCTGCGACCAAAACGGTCACATCTGGGTGGGGACGCAGGGCGGCCTCAACCGTATCGTCAAGGAACCCGGCATGAACATCCTGGTTGAGGACATGAACGACCTCCTGGCGGGGGTGGACCGCGAGGTCAGGTCCATCGAGGTGGATCCCTACGGCAACAAGTGGATCGGGACATCGGGCGGGCTCCTCAAGCTCTCCGCTGACAACGAGCCGGTGTCTTCCTTCACCGTCGACAACAGCGGCCTGTTCTCGGGGGCGATCCTCTCGCTCAAATATGATCCGTCCGGCGATGTGCTCTGGGTCGGCACCAACGCGGGCCTGAACCGCTACGATGTCTTCGGCGAGGAGGTCTCAGAAGTCGAGCGCATGGTGCGGGTCTATCCGAATCCCTTCGAGATATGGGGCTACGACTCCCGCGCCGTATTCCCCAATCTCAAGCCCGGCTCCCGTCTGAAAATCTATACGTTCGGCGGAATCCTCGTCAACGATCTCGAAACGGTCGATGACGGTTCCGGCACGGCGTCCGCGGAATGGGACGGCCGTAATTTTCAGGGGAACCATGTCGGATCGGGCGTCTATTTCTTCCTGGGTGTGGATGTGGACGGCGTGACGCTCCGTGACAAGATGGCTGTCATAAGGAGGTAACGTGTTCCTGCACCTGAAACGACTGTTCGCTCATTCGGTCGTGTACGGGATGGCGGAAACCATATCGCGGGGCATCGGCTTCATTCTCGTCTTCATCTATGTGCGGGTTCTGACTCCCGAGGATCTGGGAATACGGACGGCGGTCTATTCCGCGGCTGCGTTCATCGGCGTCTTCTATACCCTGGGCCTCGACAACGCCTTCCTCCGGTATTTCATGGACCGCGAACTGGAGGATAAACGGCGGGCGGTGTTCAGCTCCGCCCTCGTGTTTTCCCTTGCGGTCGGGGCCGCGATTCTTTTTGGGGCCTTTCTCTTCGACGACGGCCTTTCGGCGGTGTTCACGAAAGGCGGCTCCTATCCGGTCATCATCCGCCTGCTCTTCCTGATCCTCATTTTCGACAACATCGTCATCTATCCCACGCTCGTCCTCAGGGCTGAGAACCGTCTGGCCTATTTCACGGCGATCGCCTTTCTCAGGTTCTTCCTGTTCATCGCCGCGAACCTGCTGATCGTCTGGTGGATGGGGCGTGGGCTCCGGGGCGTGTTCGAGGCGAACCTTGTTACGGTGGTCATCATCTTTCTCGCGCTTCTGCCCGTCTACCGTGAGCTCTTCGCCTTCACTTGGGACGCCGCCCTGTTCAGAAGAATGCTGGCGTTCGGGGTCCCCACGGTGTTCACCATTCTCTGCATGCGGGTGATCGATCTTTCCGACCGGTTCGTCATCGTCTACATGCTCGGCGATGAGGGTAAGGCGGAACTGGGCCGCTACCAGGTCGCCTATACCCTCGGCATGGTGGGGATCATGGTGTTCGTCAATTCCTTCCGCCTCGCCTGGCAGCCGTTTTTCCTTTCGCTCAAGGACGATCCCGCGAACCGGGCCATCTTCTCGCGGATCGCCACCTACTATGCCATGTTCATCGGCCTGGTCCTCACCGGCATATATCTTTTCAGACGCGAGATTTTCATTCTCTACACCTCGCGGCGGGCCACCTATCCGGAATCCCTTTCGGACATCATTCCGGTCGTCTCGCTGGCCTATGTGTTTTTCGGCCTCTATATCATCATGCTCGCCGGTCTTTTCATCAGGGAGAAGACCCGCTATCTGCCTGTTGTGACGACCGTCGCCGCCGTATTGAACGTGGGCCTCAATTTCGTGTTCGTGCCGCGGTTCGGCATCATCGGCGCCGCATATACAACGGTCATCGCCTATGCCGCGATGGTGCTTCTCATGTATGTCTTTTCGAGCCGGGCGTACCATGTCGTCTATGAATTCCGCCGTCTGGGGATCGTGCTCGCGGTAACGGTCTCGGTCATCACGCTTTCGCACATCGTCCACCCTCAGCAGCCGTCGCTGAATTTCCTTTTCAGGTGTTTTCTGTTTGCGGCGCCGCCGATAGTTTACTACTTTGGAGGAGTGATCCTGCCGGTGGAGCGTGAGAAGATCGGTGTCATCATCAGGGACGCCCTAGGCCGGCTCCGTTGAAGCATTCGGGGCGGGGACGAACGTCCGAAAAGCGGCGGACGAGAAAGGTGTTTCCATGACGCGGGAACGAGACAGGAAGGCGTTTCTCGATGCCCTCGAAAAAATTCCGGATGATGTCATGGGGGCGAAGTTCGAGGGGCGGCCGCCGGGAGGAAGCACCCGCAGGGCCGGGAAGAGGAAATGCGGAGCGTCCTTCGACAGGACCCTCGACCTTCACGGGTTCACGCGGCGGGAAGCGCTTCTGTCGCTGCAGGACCTTCTGCACTCGTCGAAGGGGAAGTCCCATCGCATCCTGGTCATCACCGGCCGCGGGAACCGCAGCGAGAACAACCGTGGTGTCATACGGGAAGCGGTCAGATCATGGCTGGAAAAGGCCGGAACACTCGATATCAGGGATTTCCGCACGGCCGCTCCGGAGAACGGCGGCGACGGCGCCGTGGAGATCATCACCCGCTGAGGCGTATGTCCGGTGGAACACGTGTGTGGAGGATAACTACATGAAAATACGAACGCTCACCGCCGCGGCTGCAATCGCTGCCGTGGTGACGATACCGTCATGCGGGGGGAAACAGATGAGATTGACCGAGCATGGGGATGATGCGGCGGCATCGACCATCCTGCCCTTTAGCAAAGTTACACTCGACAACGGCCTCGATGTCATCGTCAAGGAGGTGCATACCGCGCCCATCGTGGCGGTCTATCTGTGGTGCAACACGGGCAGCATCAACGAGGACGAGCGGGTGCACGGGATATCACACTTCTACGAGCACATGTTCTTCAAGGGGACGGAGAAGCGTGGTGTCGGGGAGATCGACCGGGCCATCAAGAGTCTGGGCGGCTACAACAACGCCTTCACGTCGAAGGAATACACCGCCTATTACGTGGTTCTCCCGTCGGAGAATTTCAGCCTAGCCGCGGATGTGCTCGTGGACGCCATCAGGAATTCCAGCTTCCCGCAGGAGGAGATCGAAAAGGAACTCGGTGTGATCAAGGAGGAGATCAACCGGAAGGAAGACAATCCGACCGGCACCCTCTATGAGGAGATATTCAAGCTCCTGTTTCCCGAAACGCCCTACGCCCACCCGGTCCTGGGAACGAAAGAGAGCGTCTCGCGCATCACCCGCGATGATTTCAAGTCGTATCTCGGCAGTTTCTATGTCCCCAACAACATGACCGCCGTGATCGTGGGCGACGTGAAGACCCGCGATGCGGTCAGGGAAATCGAAAAACTGACGAAGGGATGGGAGCCCGATCCCTCGGTGGACTCCCGCCTCGTTTCCTTCGATGTGAACGAGCGGTACGGGATAAACGGATTCGAGCTCGAGAAGGACGTGGGCATGACCTATGCCATGATGGCGTTCCGTACATCCGGTTATCGCGACATGGACGAGAACGCCACGCTCGACGTGGTCAGCTCGCTGTTGGGGGAGGGACGGAGTTCCCGTCTCCATCGCCGTCTGGTCGAGGAGGAGCGTATCGTCTCTTCGGTGCAGGCCTTTATTTATCCCTTGAAAAACGCCGGGCTGTTCGTGATATTCGCCACACTGGACCGCGGCAACCTGCCCGATTTCAAGAAGGCGGTCATCGAGGAGATCGAAAAGCTCCATGGGATGACTGTCGGTCCCGATGAGCTGAAAAAAGTCCAGACCATGCTCAAGGCCGATTTCCAGTTCGCCAACGAGACGGACGCCAACATCGGACAGACACTGGGATTCTACAACACCCTCGGTCTTCTGGAGAGCGTGGTCGGCTATGAACGCAGGATCGAGGCGGTGACCGCGGCGGATATCGGGAAATATGCTGAAAAAGTGCTGATTCCCACGGAGTATACATTGGGAGTGATCGCCCCTGCCGGCGGGAACGCACCGGGAGGCGCCGAATGATGCGGATGTTCCGGTTCGGATTTCTGATTGCATGTACCGTGGTCTTGATGGCCGCGACAAACGCGGAGGCGCAGACAGTGAAGAGAACGAAGATGCCCAACGGGCTTACGGTCATCACGAAACCCGCGACGGCGAACAATATCGTCTCGGTTGTCGTTACCCTCAGGCTCGGCAGCCTCTATGAACCCGACGGGCTTGCCGGGTTGAGCACGCTCATGCAGGACACGATTCTCAAGGGGACCGACAAGCGCACCTCCGAACAGATTGCGCTTCAGCTCGAAAGCATGGGAACGCGGCTCTCAACATCGGCGAATCGCGAGTATGGCACCGTTTCGCTCCAGTCAACGGCGGAGAATCTGTATCAAAGCCTGGATATTCTTTTCGACATTCTGACCTCCGCGAACTTTCCCGAGGACCAGGTCTCTCTTCAGAAAAGCCTTCAGACACGCAACATCATGCTCAGAAACGACCAGCCCCTTTACCGGGCGGTCGATCTCATGGTGGAGGCTCATTACGGCGACCACCCGTTCCACAAGTCGCGGCTCGGCTATCCTGAAACCATCGAGCGGATCACCCGCGACGATATTTCGGACATGTACCGCCGTATCTATATCCCCAACAACATGGTGATCACCGCCGTGGGAAATTTCGATCCCGACAGCCTCATCGAATCCATCGGGAACGGCTTGGGGAGCCGTGAGCCGGGCGAACTTCCCGGGCGGGTCGCCGGGGCCATGCCCGATCACAGCGAGCCCGTGGAGAGGATCGAGGAGCGCGAGACCGCGGCCTGCTGGTTCGCCCTCGGATGGCCCTCCGCCCGTCTCGACGATCCGGATTTCCATGACATGGAAATGCTGAACGCCATCACCGGCGGTTCGATGAACTCCCGGCTCTTCGTCGCGATCCGCGAGCAGCGGGGGTTGGCATACCAGGTGTCCTCCTTCGTCAACGCCCGCCTCGAAAGCGGCATCTACGTGGCCTATATCGGCACGAAACCGGAATCCTACGAGGAGGCGAAACGGGTGCTGATCGAGGAGGTCCGTAAAATGGCGAACGAGGAGGCCTCCACTGAGGAGATTGAAAACGCCGGGAGCTTTCTCCGGGGCATGAACATCATGGAACAGGAGTCCAACGCCGGTCAGGCTTCGAAATACGGGCATTACGAGATACTCGGCGTGGGATACGAGTTCGTGGACGAATACGCTCCCGGCATTGAGAAGGTCGGCAGGGACGATGTGATGAAAGCGGGACGGAAATACCTGACCGGTCCCTGGTCGATGGGAGCCGTCCTTGCGAAATGACCGATCCGGCCGCCGCGCCGTACAGGGAGTCCCGACAACATGAAACATCTGCGTCTCGGCGTCCTCGCATCGGGCGGGGGCTCGAACCTGCAAAGCATCATCGACAGAAGCCTGGACGGTTCGATTCCCGCCGAAGTGGTGGTTGTGATATCGAACAATTCGGGGGCCGGAGCTCTCGAACGCGCCCGCCGCCACGGCATTGAGGCGCTCCATATCAGCACCGTGACCGAAGGCGGCGCCGATGCTGCCGACCGACGCATCACGGATGAACTGCGGGACCGCGATGTGGACCTGGTGGTCCTCGCCGGATACATGAAAAAGATCGGGCCCGCCATGCTCGGGGCGTTTTCGGGGCGGATTGTGAACATTCATCCGGCGCTCCTGCCGAAGTTCGGCGGCGAGGGGATGTACGGT
>CAYNWJ010000064.1:3770-13836 GCA_964400815.1 uncultured bacterium | reverse complement strand
ATTTTCAGGATTACGGGATGAACCACGATTAGAATCCTGTCAATCCTTGAATCCCGTTAATCATGGTTCAAACGTTGTACGGTCAATCATCATTCTTCCCTCGCCGCCGGCATCGGTTACATGCGGTTTATGAATTGTTCAAAAAATCTTTTCTTGCTTGTATGTTGGATGTAATATCATACATTATAACGGTTTATGTGTATTATCCGATGGGTTTTCGGGGGATTGCCGGAAATGAACGGCCGTGACAATCCCCGAACATGCAGGATTATGTTCTGAATCCCTCTTGGTCCTCACGTCCTCCGACCGTAAGGGAGGAAGGTGGTAATATTTCCTTGCATAAAACAGCTTCATCGAGTGGGGCAGTATACATGAAGGATTGCCAGGCGCAGTTTGCCGTTGTGGACATGGCCGAAAGGTGGTATTTTGAATATTCTGCCGACACATCCACAGTATCGGAAAAACATGGAGACACACGATATGCCGGAAAACACGCCCACCTTTCGCCATATGATCGAGGAGACGGACGATTTCGTCATAACCTGCGAGCACATTCCCGGCCGCATGTCCCGGGGAAAGAACCTCGACGAAATAGTCGAATTCGCGGCGCGGGGCCGTGAAACCGGCCTCGTGCACGCCATCAGCCTCACCGACAACCCCGGCGGCACACCGGCCGTCTCGCCGGACATCATGGCGGTCGAGATCGAGCGGACGGGGATGCCCGCAATCGTTCATTTCACCGCCAAGGACATGAACCGCAACATGCTTGAATCCCGCGCCCTCTTCCTCGACCGGGCCGGCGTCGAAAACGCCCTGGTCATGAGCGGCGACTATCAGACCATCGGCCAGGCCGGACTCCCCATGCCGGTCTTCGACATGGACCCCGTGCATATCCTCACCATGCTCAATCTCATGAACGAGGGATGTGTGATCGGCCAGGAGGATCGTGCTCCCGCCGAGGGCCAGAAGACCTCATTCTACACCGGCGCTGTGGCCTCTCCCTACAAGTTCACCGAGGCGGGGACCATGCTCCAGTTCTACAAGATGGAGAAGAAACGCCGTGCCGGCGCGCGGTATTTCGTCACCCAGCTCGGCTTCGACGCCCGCAAGCTCCGCGATTTCATGGCCCATGCCGGGGAGCACATGCCGGGTGTTCCCGTGCTGGGCAGCGTGTTCATTCTCAGAAGGGGCGCGGCCCGGGTCATGAACCGCGGCGACATTCCCGGCTCCTTTGTCACCGACGAGCTTCTTTCGACGATCTCTGAGGAGGCCGGAGCGGACGACAAGGGCCGGGCGGCCTCGCTGGAACGCGCCGCCATGCAGGTGGCCGTGCTCATGGGGCTGGGCTTCCGCGGCGCCCACATCGAGGCGATGATCCTCCGTTTCGACATGGTGGAAACCATCGTCGGACGCGCCAGGGAACTGGCACCGGACTGGGAGGAATGCGCGGAAAAACTGTCCCACGCCCCATCCGGCTCGTTCTATCTCGGCGGTTCGGGCGCCACGGCCTCATCACCGGCGAGCCGCAGGCTCCGGAGCGGCTGGCTGACATACCGCACCATGCGGCTCCTCCACGGTCTCCTGTTCACGAAGGACAAGGCCCTGAGCCCCCTCATGCGCACGGTCTCACGGCTTCTCGATTCCTCGAAACCCCTCGGCGCCGTTTCCCATGTCCTCGAGCGCGCCTCGAAGGAGGTCCTCTTCGATTGCAGGGACTGCGGCGACTGCGCCCTGCCGGAGCTTCAGTTCCTCTGCCCACAGTCGCAGTGTCCCAAGCAGCAGCGCAACGGACCCTGCGGCGGTTCGCGTCTCGACGCCTGCGAGGTTTATCCCGAAAAACCCTGCGTCTGGCATCGGGCCTATGTCCGTGCGAAGGCATTCGGCGAGCTGGACCAGCTCCGCGAAACGATTATCGGCCCCCGCGACTGGTCGCTGCACACCACTTCCGGCTGGGTCAATTTCCACCTGGACAGGGATCATACCGCCTACGATTTCGGGGAACTTGCGGACCGGGCGCGGGATGGGGATGAGAAGCAATAACGGGTAATTAGTAATACTTGCTCTTACATCAGCGGGAGGCACACATGAAAATTGAGCGCATCAAAATAAAAAATTATAAAGCCTTTCGTGATGCTTCAATGGAAAAAATTCCTGAGTTTTGTGTGATTGTTGGTGCGAATGGAACCGGCAAATCCACTCTGTTAGATGTATTCGGTTTTCTCCGCGACTGTCTTACCTATAACGTGACCACCGCAGTGCAAAGCCGGGGCGGATTTCAGGAAGTACTGAGCCGGGACGCTTCCGAAAACACGATCCTGATCGAGCTCCAATATCGCATGCCCATCACCGGCGCCGAGCGTCTTGTGACCTATCATCTTGAAATTCAACAGAACAACGGAAGGATTGAAGTGAACCGTGAAATCCTTCGATACAAGCGTGGACGTTACGGTTCACCATACCACTTTCTCGATTTCAGTAAAGGCCGCGGCTATGCAGTATTGAACGAGGAAGATTTCAGCAAATCCGAGGAAGAACTGGAGCGGGAAGACCAGACGCTCGACAAGCCCGATATTCTCGCCGTCAAAGGGCTGGGTCAGTTTCAGCGGTTCAAGGCCGCGAATGCGTTTCGGCAGCTTATCGAACATTGGCATATTTCCGATTTTCATATCAACCTCGCCAGAGGAAGCAAGGATATCGCCGGTTATGCCGACCATCTCTCGGCCACCGGAGACAATTTGCAGCTTGTTGCCAATCATTTGTTTGAAAATGAAAAAGAGATTTTTTACTCCATTATCGAACAGATGAAAAAAAGAGTCCCGGGAATAGGCAACATCGAACCGGAACCTACGCGTGACGGCCGCCTGCTTCTGAAATTCCATGATGGCTCGTTCAAGGATCCTTTTGTTGACAAATATGTTTCTGACGGCACAATCAAGATGTTTGCTTATCTGACATTGCTTTATGATCCCTCACCTCACCCGCTGTTGTGCATAGAAGAGCCGGAAAATCAGCTCTATCCCAAGCTGTTGTGGGAATTGGCTGAAGAATTCAGGGCGTATGCACGGCGTGGGGGACAGGTGTTCGTATCGACACATTCGCCCGATTTTCTGAATGCCGTTCGGATGGAGGAAGTGTTCTGGCTGGTAAAACACCATGGTTACAGCACTGTTTGTCGAGCCAGTGATGATGAGCAGATTGTCGCATATATGGAGGAAGGCGACCAGATGGGCCATCTCTGGAAACAGGGCCTCCTGCCGGGGGCAGACCCCGAATGAAAACGATCGTCTTTTTTCTTGAAGAACCTTCAGCACGGGAAATGCTGGAAGGCTTGCTCCCCGCCATACTGCCTGCAAATTTCATACCTCATTATCTTGTGTTCGAAGGTAAACAGGACCTTGAAAAAAACCTTGTTAAAAAACTGCGTGGTTGGCTGACGCCCGATTCCGTTTTTGTCGTATTACGGGATCAGGATTCCGGAGACTGTTACCAAATCAAGCGCAAACTGCGCGATCTCTGTCAAAAAGCAGGAAAAAAGGATGTTTTGATTCGTATAGCATGCAGGGAACTGGAAAGTTATTATCTCGGTGATCTCGCGGCTGTCGAAAAAGGGCTTGGGCTGACAGGAATTGCCGCTCAACAATCAAAACGAAAATTCAAGGATCCCGATGCTCTTGGCAGCCCTTCCGAAGAACTTTTCAACATGACGAATCATGTGTATCAAAAAGTTCGCGGGTCACGGGCGATTGCCCCATATTTACGGTTGGACGGAAACACGTCCCGAAGTTTCAATACATTGATTCACGGTATTCGGGCAACATGCGGGATATCGGAGGAAGAGATGTAATCAATGATTCACGCAAATCCTGGCTGTATCTTATTCATTACTGCTTGACCCCGCCAATACAACAACGCTCGCCCAAACATTGAACTTTCGCCTTCATTAACAACATCACCCATACATGTTCGATGAAACACAACCACCCGCTCACACCTCGATCATGAGACCGTCATAGGACGTGATCAGGTCGAGGGGCTTTTCGGAGAGGCTCTTGCCGCGGATCTTCAGGAACTCCAGGGCCTCGTAGTAGGACTGGGCGATCTGGGAGTCGTTGCATTCGGGGTCGTGGTGGAAGAGCACCAGGGTCTTCACCCCGGCGCTGAGTGCGAGGCGGATGCCGATGACCGGGGTCGAATGGCCGTAATTCTCCTTCTCGATGGTCTTCTCCAGCGTGGAATACATGGCGTCGAAGATGAGAACGTCGGCATCACGGTAGAACTCGATGAACGGCCGGTAAATTTCCTCTGTGGGTTCCTTGTATTCACCGTCGGTGGCCAATACCAGGCTCCTGCCGCCCGTTTCGATACGGTATGAATACGAGCCGCCGGGATGGTGAAGGGCCTTGTTGGTGATGGAGAAGGGGCCGATCGCCGTGAGACCGTCCTTCTTGATCTGGTGGAACACGATGTCCGCCGCCATCTCCGCCATGGTGATGGGAAAGTGGATCAAATCCATCTGCTGGGCGAAGCGTTCCTCGAGATTGGGGTGGACGCCGTGAATGTGGATGGTGGTTCCCTTGGTGAAGGCGGGGCCGAAGAACGGGAATCCCATCATGTGGTCCCAGTGGGTATGTGTCTGGAGGATATGAACCTCGTCACCGGGCGCGAAACCGGTGGCGAACATGTTCCTTCCGAGAGGCGGCATGCCCGAGCCGCAATCCAGTATGAGACGGTCGCCGCCCTCGATCACCTCGACGCATGGCGTGTTGCCGCCGAAGGTCATGGACTCGGGTATGGCGCGGGTGCGCAGGTACTCGTCGACCGCCGGCTCGTCCGACAGGTCCACATCCCGGGCGTTCATCAGCAGCCGCTTGGCCTTCGCACGGAATTCTCCGTGATCCAGGGGCGACGGTATGGATCCCCTGGTTCCCCAGAACGTGACTTTCATGCCTTCCCCCTTGTATCGGACGTCACGGCGTTCATGCGAATCCCGTTCGCGTTAAACCGTCACGGCAGCTCCTGACGCGGATTTCACAGCGGCCGCCCCTGTTGAACGTCTCTCCGGGCGATGCGTTTCGCGCTTTGTTCAAACCTCCGCCGCCGATTGCGACAGGACGAGCATTCTCGCGTGATTCTCGTCGAACGGTTCCCCGCCGAACCCTCCGAATACCGCCCGCACCATGAATCCCGCCGCCTCGAGCAGCATGCACAGTTCGGTATACGAAAACAGGCGTATCGAATGGTGATAGGCCCGCGGCCCCGTGTCGTCGATGACCACCACATCGATCTCGGAACGGTTGCGGACGATGTCGATCCGTTTTCTTTCCAATATGTACGCGCCGTCACGCTCGAACCAGTCCCGGGGCTGCATCGAGCGGATGACGGTGTCACGGTTGACCAGGTCCAGAAGAAACAGCCCGCCGGGAACGAGGGCGTCCCGGATGGATGTCAGCGCACGAAAATTGTCGTCGTCCCGTTCGAAATAGCCGAAGGAATTGAACATGTAGCAGGCGCGGTCGAACACCCCCTCGAAGGGAAGCGACCGGACATCGCACCTGACCGCGCGCCGTCCGTCGAATCCGGACGCTCCTTGCCGCCGCGACAGCTCTTCCAGCATGAACGCCGAAAGATCGCACCCCCAGGCATCGACGCCGCGCCCGAGCAGGGGCACGAGGTGACGCCCGTATCCGCAGGCCACATCGAGCAGGCGCACATCCTCCCCGAGCTTGAGGGCCGCCACGAGAAAATCCACTTCCGCGGCCGTGTTGTTCTGCACGTCAATCCTGAGATAGTCGGGACCGAAGTAGGTCTCGTACCAGGGAGACGGCCCTTCCTGCCGATTTTTCATAACCTACCGATAAATGACAAATTATAGCCCTTGCCGCGAAAAGGGCAAGAAAAAAATACCGGCGACGGCGACACCGGTGGAAAAACACCTGTCGCCCGCCGCCGGTATATTCGGCTCATGATGTTGTTATTATAGAAACATACACACCATTTTCGTCTGGACGGACTGTCGAATAAAAATTGTTCGAAATCGCTCCGAACAGTCCGGCGCTGTGCATCACAGCCCTTCGATCAAAGGAAAAGCTCCGCGATCTGTACCGCGTTGAGCGCCGCACCCTTGCGGAGATTGTCGGACACGATCCACAGGTCCACCGCGCTCTGGTGGGAGATGTCCTCGCGGATTCTGCCCACGAAGGTGTCGTCCTTGCCGGCGGCCTCGGTGGCCAGCGGATAGACCTGGTTTTCGGGATCGTCCAGCACGGTGACTCCCGGCGCCTTTTCCAGGAGGGTGATCACGTCACGCCGGGTGATCTTCCGCTCCGTTTCGATGTTCACCGATTCCGAATGGGAGATGAAGACCGGAACGCGGACCGTGGTCGCGGTGACCCTGATGGCCGCGTCGTTCAGTATCTTGCGGGTCTCGTTGACCATCTTCATCTCTTCCTCGGTATAGAAGTTGTCCCCGAAGGCGTTCTTCTGCGGGATCTGGGGCAGGCAGTTGAACGCGATCTGTTTCGGGAACACCTCCGGATCGAAGGGTTTGCCCTCGATGACCGCCATCGACTGTTCCTTGAGCTCGTTGATGGCCGCGATCCCCGCTCCGGATACTGACTGGTAGGTGGAAACCACCACCCGCCTGATGTGGGCGTAATCGTGGATCGGCTTGAGCACCACCACCATCTGGATGGTGGAGCAGTTCGGATTGGCGATGATGCCCTTGTGCTTGTGCGCCTCGTCGGGATTGACCTCGGGGACCACGAGGGGAACGTTCGGGTCCATGCGGAAGGCGCTGGTGTTGTCGATGACCAGGGCCCCGGCCCGCGCGGCGGAGGGAGCGTACCACTTGGACACGCGTCCCCCGGGCGAACTCAGGATGATCTCGCCCTTTTCGAAGGACTCGGGGGTGAGCTCCTCCACCTCGATCTCACCGCCCCTGAATTCGAGCTTCCTGCCGCGGCTGCGCGAGGAGGCCAGAAGGCGGAGGCGGTCTACGGGGAAATCGCGTTCCTCGAGTATCTTGATCATGGTGCGGCCCACGTTGCCCGTGGCGCCGGCTACACATACATTGAATCCCATTGCGCATATCCTCCATTATCGGTTTTTTTCATGTATTTCCCTGCATTGACAGAACATCGAACCTTTCATTGATGAATCGTTCGACCGACTTGGGACGTTTGTGCCGGGAGATCATCTTTTTCACATTCTTCTCCTGAAGATTCGTGACAAAGACTTCATACGAATACACATGACCGAACAAGTCCTTGCCCGTCTTCTCGCGCACCACGACGTGCGTGTATTCCTCTTCATCTTCCCATGATTCCGGCTTGAATTGTATCGCCGCCGCATCCTTTCGCGCGTTCAGGGATTTCCAGTTCCGCTCTTCCAAAGACTGGATGCGTGCGAGCAGGGAATCGGTGAGTTCGGCGGTTATCGTATAGGTATCCTCGAACTCTTCCAAAATATCCACCACTTCGAAATCATAGAACCATGCGCCGGCGCGAACATGCAGCCGGGTTTCTTCGGGAACCATCTCGACCACGTCATGGACTGCATACCAGACCCGGTAAATATCGGCATTTTTTTTGAAAACAGACACAGCAAGCTGCATCTCCAATTTCGCGCACACTCCCAGCAGGAGGTAAAGCCGGTCGTTCTTCTTCCTTTTAACCGCACTGCCGCGAACATTCATTTCCTTCACATCGAAATCGACAATCAGTTGCTTGTATTTTTTCTTCTCCAGCGTGACCGTGTTCACCGCATAATTGATCATAAAATGAAACGTCAGAATATCTTCCACAGGGAATTGGCCGTAAAGTTCACCGGCCGTCATCTCCGGGGGATAGGGAGAATTCTCGAGAATTTCATCGAGATAATAATCGGTGAATTCCACATCGAGCACATATTCCATAAAGTACATCGCCAAAGCGATTTCCCTGTCCTCGAAACCGTAAATTATGTGGTCGGCGGAGTAGTCGCGCGTAAACAGATCACCGATCTCCATTATTTCCGCATGAGGCAGCAGATACGGCGGGAGATCGATAATCATATAGGGAAGATCGATCTGCTTTTTCGGGAAGTCGATGAATGTGTCGGATCGTTTTTTCATGGTATGGTGGCTCTCAGTCTGCTTTCGGGTCATTTTCCAGCTCGAACGCATTATGCAGCGCTCCGACCGCCTCTTCGGCCCGTTCCCTGGCGATCACCACGGAGATCTTGATCTCCGATGTGCTGATCATCTCGATGTTGATGCCCTTTTCGGCGAGGGTCTTGAAGACCTTTTCCGCCACACCGGTGTGGGAGCGCATGCCCACGCCCACGATGCTCACCTTCGCGATGTTCTCGTTGCAGGTGACATCGGCCGCTCCCACCTCGTTCTTGAGGAGTTCGGTGAGCGCGGAGGTCTTGTCGATGTCCTCCATGGAGATGGTGAAGGACAGGTTGGCGTGGCCCTCGGAACCGATGTTCTGGATGATCATGTCCACGTTGATGCCTTTCTCCGCCAGACGGGAAAAGATCGCAGCGGCCACACCCGGCTTGTCGGGGACGCGGTGCACGGTGAATTTGACTTCGTCCCTGTTGAGCGCGATGCCGCGAACCAGCACCTGTTCCATTGAACTGTCCTCCTCCCTGATTATCGTGCCGGGCTCGTCCACATGGGCCAGGCCCACCTTGAGGACGACACCGTATTTGTGTGCCATTTCGACCGACCGCGACTGGAGCACCTTCGCCCCCATGCTCGCCAGCTCGAGCATCTCCTCGAAGCAGATCTCGTCGAGCTTGCGGGCGGCGGGAACGATGCGCGGGTCAGCGGTGAAAACGCCGGGAACGTCGGTGAGAATCTCGCAAACGTCCGCATTCAGGGCGAAGGCGAGCGCCACAGCCGTGGTGTCCGAACCGCCGCGGCCGAGGGTGGTCACCTCGCGGGCGCTGGAAACGCCCTGGAAACCGGCGACGATGACGATGTTTCCCTTCGCGATCTCCTCCTTCACACGCGTGGCCCTGATGTCCGTAATGCGGGCGCGCCGGTGGGAAGTGTCGGTGATGATCTCGGCCTGTGAGCCGGTGAGGGATATGGCGCCGTGGCCCCTCTTCTGGATCGCCATGGACAGGACGGCCATGGATATCCGTTCGCCGCTGGAAAGCAGCATGTCCATTTCACGGTCGGGGGGCGCATCGGTCACGCTCCGGGCGAGGTCGATCAGATGGTCGGTGGTGTCGCCCATGGCGGAGACGACCACGACCACATCGGCGCCCTCGAGCTTCTTCGCGATCACCCGGTCGGCGACTTTGGCGATCTTGTCGGCGTCAGCCACGGAGCTGCCGCCGAATTTCATGACAACGAGCTTTTTTTTCATGGGGGAATGAACTCTCCGATAAAGGTATGCATGAGATCGTGTCCTATAATTGCCTTGTGCATGCCCCGTTCAGCGCTCCGCTCGGAAAAGGATTCCATGGCGTCCGGCTCGATCCCCGGACCAAAATAGGCGAAGGGAACGGGTTCGCGCGTGTGCGTCCGCTTGAGAAGCGGTGTGCGGTGGTCCGGAGTGATGAGGACCGCAAGGTCGTCACGCTTCCGCACAGCGGCAAGCACCGTTCCGACGACATCGCGGTCGAAATCCTCGATTGCTTTGATCTTCATGTCCACATCGCCGTTATGGCTGGCCTCGTCCGGCGCCTCCACATGCACATAGACGAAATCCTTCGTCTCCAGCGTGGCGAGCGCCGCATGGGCCTTTCCCAGATAGTTCGTGTCTATATACCCGGTTGCTCCGGGGACGAAGACGGGCGTGAGCCCCGCGGCCACACCGATGCCCTTGACAAGATCGACCGCGCTGATGACCCCGCCCTTCAGGCCGAAGGTCTCCTCGATGGTGGGAATGTCCAGCCGCCTCCCCTGGCCCCAGAGCCAGACACTGGTGGCGGGGGCCTTCCCCGAGGCCACGCGTTTCCTGTTCACCAGCGCGTCGGCCAGTATCGCCTCGGAGCGCTTCATGAGGTCCAGGATGACATCGGCGCCGTCGCCCTTCGGCAGAAAGGGGCCGTACTCTCGCCCGATGATGTC
>CAYNWJ010000064.1:0-3760 GCA_964400815.1 uncultured bacterium | reverse complement strand
GGCGTGGTCTCCATCGAATCCGCGCCCCCCGACCACACCATGAGGCTGCGGTACGAGACCCCCGGAAAGAAGCGGAACACATCTGAACCCAGTTCCTCGTCGAGGAGACCCATCAGTTCCTCTGATTCCTGTGTGGTGATGTGTCCGGCGGAATAGTCCTCCATCACGCCGTCGCCGAGGGTGACCAGGTTCGCGCGGAAAGCGACATCGCCGGATCCCAGGTGATGGCCCATGCTGAGAGCCTCGAACACGGCGCGTCCGGTGAAACGGCCGGTCGTGTCGTGGCCGAGGATCTCCATGTTGGCGACATCGCTTCCGGGATGCATGGAATCGGGAATGGTCAGGGCGAAACCACCCCGGCCGCGGGCGGCGATCCAGTCCATGTTCGGGGTGACCGCCGTCTCGAGAACCGTCTTCCCGTCAAGGTCCCCTCTGGGGTAGTCGGCCATTCCATCGCCGATCAGTACAGCGAATTTCATGTCACCCAACCCAGGTTATGAATTCGGAGGACTTGTCGTCATCGCTGGACAGCGACAGCATCGTCACCCACACGATCGTTGCAATCACAAGCAGGATGCCGACCACGATTCCCAAGGCCCCGTAATCGAACGATTGGTTCTGTTCTCCCTTCACAGGCTTTCTCCAACTGTTGTACCGATTGATGTACATGTATCACGCCCTGACCTTTTTCACGAAAATCGTCACCACCCACGAGATCACGCCGATGAACACGACGGTCGCCGTGGCAAGCGCGATGAATGTCAGGTAGTTCTCCTCGAGGGACTGTCTGAGATCGTCCATCACCATTGTAGCACCCTCCTTTCGGTTGTGTATCCGCGGCCCGCCTGCCGAAGCACGGTCCGCCGCGTACGAAGCCCCGGATTTGAGCCGGAGCGGATTGTTTCGGTCGCGCCGCCTGTTGTGTCACATGTCGAGAATCGCCAGCACACTGTCCTTGTCGCCCTTCACCTTCATGGGCTGACGGGCGTATTTCACGGCCCGGTCGGGGTCCTTGAGGCCGTGGCCGGTCAGGGTGCAGACGATGGTCCCGCCGCCGTTTTCGAAGAATCCGCGGCGGTGCAGCTCGACCACGCCCGCAAGCGAGGCCGCGCTCGCCGGTTCCACGAAAATCCCCTCGAGCGAGGCGATCATGGCATAGGCCTCGAGGATTTTTTCGTCGCTGATCATGTCGATCATGCCGCCGGACTCGTCGCGGGCCTCCTCGGCGAAGGTCCAGGAGGCCGGGTTGCCGATCTTGATGGCGGTGGCGATGGTGTCGGGTTTCTCGACCTTTCGGCCGTGGACGATGGGGGCCGCCCCCTCGGCCTGCCATCCCATCATCCTGGGCAGACGGGCGATCTTTCCCTTCTCGTGATATTCCCGGTAGCCTTTCCAGTAGGCGGTAATGTTTCCGGCGTTCCCCACCGGGAGGAAGTGATAATCCGGCACATCACCGAGCTGGGCCGCGATCTCGAATGACGCGGTCTTCTGACCCTCGATGCGCATGGGGTTCAGGGAGTTCACCAGGGTGATGGGATATTCCTCGGTGATCTCGCGGACCAGGTGCAGCGCGTGGTCGAAATTCCCCTCGATCTCCACCACCACGGCGCCCTGGATCATCGCCTGGGCCAGCTTGCCCAGCGCGATGCCGCCGCCCTCGACGAGGACGATGCATTGCATTCCCGCCCGCGCGGCATAGGCGGCCGCCGATGCCGATGTGTTTCCCGTGGAGGCGCACATGATCACCTTCGAGCCCTCTTCCGCCGCCTTCGTGACCGCCATGCACATGCCGCGGTCCTTGAAGGAGCCGGTGGGATTCAGGCCCTCGTATTTGAAATATATGTCGGCGTCGAGACCGAGTTCACGGGGGATGTTGTTCGCCCTGATGAGCGGCGTGTTCCCCTCGAGCAGTGTGATGACCGGTGTTTTGTCGGTTACCGGCAGGTGCTCCCTGAAGGTTTCGATGACTCCCCTGTACTGTTCCATGTATATCTCCACATGCGGTTCGCGGAGTCGTGGTCAGGCGGCGTTACGCTCCTTCCATCCGTCCGCGTCCGTTCCTGATGGGTCCGGTTGCTGTCGGTATGTATTTATTGTCCGAAATCCGTCACGGGACGGTCAGATGTCCTCGACCCGAATGAACTGAACGGGGCCGCGCACCGAGTCGAGGGTTCCGAAGGTCTCCATTGACCGGCGCATGTCGTCTTCCCGCGCCTCGTGGGTCATGATCACGATGGGGGCGTATTCCCCGTCGGGAGCGCCCTTCTGGATGACCGATTCGATCGAAATGTCGTGGTCGGCGAAGATTCCGGCGATGGATGCAAGCACGCCCGCCCGGTCGCGCAGGGTCATGCGCAGATAGTACCGCATGCGCAGATCCCCGAACGGTTTCAAAACCGGCCCCGCTCCGTCGTCCGCCGCGATCCTCTCCACGTTCGACGGGGCCCCGGCCAGAACGCGTCCCGCCGCATCGACCACGTCGGAAACGACCGCAGAAGCGGTGGGATACATGCCGGCGCCCTTGCCGTAGAATATCTCGCGCCCCACCGCGTTGCCGTAAATCTCCACGGCATTGAACTCGTCCTCCACCGATGCCATCACGGAATCCCCGGGGACGAGCGTGGGATGCACCCGCGCCTCCACCGTACCGTCGCCGCGCATCTTGCCGATGGCGAGGAGCTTGACCGCGCAGCCCAGTTCGGCGGCATAGTCGATGTCCTGCACGGTGATGTTCTCGATTCCCTCGCAGTACACGTCGTCCACGTCCAGCACCGCGCCGAAACAGAGCCGCGACAGGATCACCAGCTTGTTGAGGGCGTCACCACCGGAAACGTCGGACGTGGGATCGGCCTCGGCATAGCCCAGGTCCTGCGCATTTTTCAGCATGCCGTCATAATCGGCGCCGTCACGGTCCATGCCGGTGAGGATATAGTTCGTGGTGCCGTTGAGGATGCCGTAGAAACGGTCGATCCTGTTGGCGTTCAATCCGTTCACGATACCCCGGATGAGGGGGATGCCTCCGCCGACCGACGCCTCGAAGAAGTAGTTCACTCCCGCCTTCGCGGCGGCCGCGAACAGTTCGCTTCCATGGCGCGCGAGGAGGGCCTTGTTCGCGGTGACCACGCTCTTGCCCTTCTCGAAGGCGGCGAGGGTGAATGTCAGCGCAGGCTCGTATCCACCGATGAGCTCGATCACGATGTCGATGGAGGGATCGTCGATGATCTCCTTCGCATCGGCGGTGAGCACACCGTCGGGAACGGCAACCCCCCGGTCGGTTTCGGTGTCGATGTCGGCGATCTTCACCAGGTCCATGCCCGCGGGAAAGCCCCGCAGGTACGGTTTGTCGTCGGCGAACATGAGTCCAGCCACGCCGGCGCCGACCGTCCCAAATCCGATAAGCCCAACATTTACCTGTTTTTTCATGCGTTTTTATCCTTGGTGTCGGCTCGGGAAAGTATGTCCAAGTATAATAATATATTTGAATTCAAACCGCAACAGCAATCGGGCGCACGCAACCCCCCGTTTTCCGGCAAACATATTTGCTTCGGCGGTTTTCATTTGCCGAACCGGGATTATGAGGATTACCGGATGAACCACGATTACAATCCTGTCATCCCATTAATCATGGTTCAAACGGCGTTCGATCAAACGGCGTTCTTCCCTCGTCGCCATGAACGAACGCCTGCGGTTCCGACAATTATGCAATCCGGGTATCCAGTTCGGCAAGCAACACATGATTCAGCCGTTTTCTCTGCAAAGC
>CAYNWJ010000063.1:0-13992 GCA_964400815.1 uncultured bacterium | reverse complement strand
GGTACCAGGCTATTGTGGGATGGAAAACGAAGGAGGAATCCAGGTCGTTGAGCTGCGTGTCCACTTCGCTCTCGTCCTCCGCCGGCACGTCGTCGAAGGGGTAATAGGCGTACAGGTAAGAATATTCCGTCTCGTTCGTGTTGCTCCAGTAGGCGTATTGAATCTCGTCCTCGGTCAGCCGGCGGTCCATGGCATCGGCTATTTCGGAACGGGTGCGGGCGCCGTTCCACACGCGCACCTCGTCGATATGCCCGGCGTACAGCCCGGACGAGGCCTGTGTACCGGGCCAGGACTCCCTTTATCGCGCACATCGCCGATAAAGCTGTGGGCCATGTCGACCTGGAAATCTTCAAGCATGACGGTTTCCCCGAGAAAGGGTAAAGTTACATCGATATTATACTGTTGAATATAAGAAAAAGCCACATCGTAATCAATAAATCTCTTGTCCCTCAACCTTTTCCGCGCTGCTTGCTGAACAGGAGAACGAACCGGGCGAAGAATTTCGGATCGAATTCCTTGCGCATCTCCACCTGCATGGTCTTGAGCGCCTTGAACGAGGTCTGGGCATATCGGTACGGCCGGTGGGACGTGAGAGCATCGAAAGCGTCGGCGATCGAGCAAATCTTGGCGTATGTGTGGATCTGGTCCCCCAGGAGTCCGAGGGGATATCCCCTGCCGTTGTGACGCTCGTGGTGCTGGAGAATGATGGTGCGGATCTCATCGTTGGTCTCGCCGAGCTTGTCGAGGAGTCTGAGTCCCTCTTCGGGGTGTTTCCTGATGACCTCCCACTCCTCGTCGGTCAGTTTTGTGTTCTTCTGCGTGATGTGCTCGGGTATTTTTGCCTTGCCTATGTCGTGCAGAAAGAAGCCCTCGGCGATGCTGTGGATATCGTGCTCGTCGTCGTCGCCGATCAGCTCCTTGAGAAGTCCCATGGCATAGATGCCCACATTGACGAGGTGGTTGTATTCCTTGTAGCTCGCCGAGGTCATGGTGATGAGGTATTTCACCGACATTTCATGTTCGAAGATGAAGTCGGCCAACAGCCCGCTGAGTTTCTTGTAGCGCCTGATGATGTTGGCGTTGGGATTCTCCATGGCCTTCATGGCGAGACGGGTGGTCAGCTCGTGGGCGATTCTCGCCTTGCTTTTCACGCTGATCAGCATGTCCATGAAAATGACGTCGATATTCTTTTCCAGGTAGTCGTAATACCGTTCGCTGTCGTCATCGCTGAGGAAGAGCGCTGGAACGTTGTGCTTGAAAATCTTCGCGTGGAGGAGGGCGGTATAGGGCTTGTCCGCGGAGGATATGGGGTTGTAGGTGTCCTCCGAGATTTTGATGTAAATGGGAAAGGTGAGAATCGAGTCGATCCTGAGAATCTGTGGATGGATCGCGAAGAATCCGGATTCCGCCGTTTCCGTTTTTTCCTGAGTCGCCGTGGGGCGCATACTGTTTTTTCCGATCTGAGTGACGCAACGAATGTTTAAAGATCATAACACTTTTGCCGATTGAAAGCAAATTAAAATGACAAGTATACATTACTACATATATCATATAAATCTTTCTACTAATATGATATCGCGTTCGCTGCATGGCATCTCCATCCATCGGCCCCCGGACAGGTGTACGGTGATTGTGTGTCCGCATGGGTACACAGCAAGAGCGCCTGTTCGGCCGATGGTCCACTGCCGCTCTCTTCCGTCTGTTCTTTCTGTTGCATCCGCTGAAAGAAACAGTTACTATGCTTTCCTGTATGCCGTACGATCGTAATCGTTGACTCCCACATACCATCGAAAAGAGGATTCCATGACCGATGCATCCAGCGCCGGCATCACCGAGCGGTTGGATTCGCTCTATGAGTTCGACCGCGAGCCGGTCTCCGATGACAGGCTCCAGGGGGCCGGCAGCTTTATCGGCATGTATGCCGGGGAGCACGTGGCGGGCACGGAGTTCGTGATAGGACCGCTGTTCGTGGCCCACGGCGTTTCCGCGCCCGATCTCTTCTCGGGACTGATCGTCGGGAACATTCTCGCTGTTCTGAGCTGGGCGTTCCTCTGCACGCCCATCGCCGTGAGGACGCGCCTCACCCTCTACTGGCAGCTTCGCAAAATCTGCGGCCCCTTTCTCACCGTGGCCTACAGCATCGTGAACGCCCTCATGTTCTGCTTTCTGGCCGGGGCCATGATCGCGGTGTCGGCCACGGCGGTCGGGCTTCCGTTCAACATGCCCATGCCGGGGCTCACCGACATGCTCCCGACAAGCGTGAGCTGGGTCGTGGTGGTTTTCTGCGTGGGCATGCTGGTGACCGTCCTCGCCATTCTCGGCTTCGAGAAGCTGGCCCGGTTCGCCTCGATCTGCGCACCGTGGATGTTCCTCGTCTTCGTCGCCGCCGGGCTTGCGGTGCTTCCGCGCCTGGGCTGCACGTCCATCGGCGATTTCTGGCGCGTGGCCAATGAACGCATCTGGACGGGCGTTCCCATGGAGGGGCAGTCGAAATTCACCTTCTGGCATGTCATGTTCTTCGCCTGGTTCTGCAACATGGCCATGCACATCGGGATGGCGGACATGTCCATCTTCCGGTACGCCCGCAAGTGGTATTACGGGTTTGCAAGCGCGGCGGGGATGTTCCTCGGGCACTTCGTGGCGTGGATCAGTTCGGGCATCCTGTGCGCGGCGGCCGCCGGCTCGGTCGCTCCCGGCCCCATCGCCTATATGGGCGCCGGTGTGGCGGGCGCTGTCTGCGTGGTGATAGCCGGCTGGACGACCGCCAATCCGACCCTGTACCGGGCAGGGCTCGCCTTCCAGGTGGCCACGCCGAACTGGAAACGCTGGAAGGTCACCCTCGCCGCCGGCATGGTCTGCACGGTGGCCGCCTGCTTCCCCGCGTTGGTGATGAAACTTCTGGATTTCGTGGCGCTCTATGGCCTCGTGCTCATGCCCATGGGAGCGGTCATCTTCGCCGATTTCTGGATTCTGCCGCGCCTGGGACTGGTGCGGAACTACGCCGAGATCTCAGGCTCACCCATAAACCGCTCGGCGGCGGTCGCCTGGATCCTCAGCCTGGTGGCGGTCTTTCTCATGCCCATCGAGATCTTCTTCAAGGGCCTGCCCGGCTGGTTCATCGCCGTATTCCTCTATACCGGCCTGAGCAGGATAGAGCAGCGGCGGGCCGACGCTCCACGGGCCCTGGAAATCCAGGGGATCGAAAAACCATGACGTTGAACATCACGGGAGGTTCTGACATGAAAGCAGCGGCTGCTCTGGGGGCCATCACGGGACTCGCGCTCACCATCCTGCCCTCGCTTTTCGTTTTCGCCGGCGCCATGGAATGGCGGACCCATGCCAACCTGATGTTCGCCGGCATGGTGCTCTGGTTCCTCTCCGCGCCCAGGGCGATGGGCAAACGGAAGGAGGGGGTGGGATGACCTGCGAATGTCCGGGCGGGGGGGCTCTTCGCAGGGACTTTCAAAAGGCACCACTCACCCCCTGTCACTGTCGTGACATCCCCCTCTCTCGCACGCGAAAGAGGGGGAGCTGACGGGCGGTTGAAATCTGAGTTTTTAAAAAAGCAGACACCTCCCCTTTTCGAGGGGATGTACTGCGACTTCGGTGGTTGATGCATCCGACACGTACAACATAACTCTGTAAACGATGTTCCATGAGAGGAGGTGTCATGCTTCTTCGCTCCACCCTGATCTGCGCCTGTCTTTTCCTTGCGGCCCCCGGCCCCTCCGACGCCCGGCAGCTTCCCTACGCCGTCGTGGACAGCGGGCAGGAAATCTTCTACGACAACCGTGACGAAATCGCCGAGACGTCGCCGGGAGAGGCTTTTTACGGCCAGGATGCACAGTTTCCCGGCAACCGTCCCGCCTACACCGGCAACGGCGACGGAACGGTCACCGACACGGTCACCGGCCTCATGTGGCTGGCGAGCCCGGACCTGAACGGCGACGGCGAAATAAACGTTGACGACAAGATGACCCATGCCGACGCGGCCGCGAACGCCGACGGGTTCGAATTCGCCGGCTATTCGGACTGGCGGCTGCCCTCGGTCAAGGAGCTGTATTCCCTGATCCTCTTTTCGGGGAAGGACTGCAGCGGGTGGAGCGGCACGGACACGAGCGTTCTCGTCCCCTTCATCGACACCGGGTATTTCGCGTTCGGGTACGGCGACACGGAGGCGGGGGAACGGGTGATCGACGCCCAGTTCGCCACCTCGACCATCTATGCGGGATTGACCATGCACGGCGCTGAGACCATGTTCGGGGTGAACTTCGCCGACGGGCGCATCAAGGGATATCCGAAGGACGCCATGCACGGCCAGGACCAGGGAAAGCTTTTCTATGTCCTCTATGTCAGGGGAAACCCGGATTACGGCGCAAATGATTTCATCGACAATGGCGACGGCACGGTGACCGACGCCGCGACCGGGCTCATGTGGGCGCAGGAGGACAACGGTGAGGCGGTGTCGTGGGAGGAGGCCCTCGCCTGGGCGGAGCGCATGAACGGGGAATCGTATCTCGGCTGTTCGGACTGGCGGGTGCCCTCGGTCAAGGAGTTCCAGAGCATCGTCGATTATTCGCACTCGCCTTCCGAGACGGGCTCCCCCGCCATCGATCCCCTGTTCTCCTGCTCGGTCATCACCGACGAGGGCGGGGGTGAGAACTGGCCTTTCTACTGGAGCGGCACCACCCACGCCACCATGGTGGACGGCGGCTACGCGGCCTATGTGGCATTCGGCGAGGCTTTGGGATGGATGCGCGATTTCGGCGGCAACTACTCCCTGCTCGACGTGCACGGCGCCGGCGCCCAGAGAAGCGATCCCAAGACCGGCGATCCGGCGGATTATCCTTATGGTCACGGCCCCCAGGGCGATGTCATTCGCATATACAATCATGTCCGTCTCGTCCGCGACGCGGAGATCGGGCCGACGGGAGTGGGCGGCGGCGAATCGGATGCACCCGTTGAGTTCGCCGTTCTCGAGAACTATCCCAATCCCTTCAACGCCGGCACGGTCATCCGGTACGAACTCTTGTCGCCCGCCACGGTGTCGCTCTCGCTGTTCAACATCGCGGGACAGGAGATCAGGTTCTTCGGCCGGTCGTTCAAGCCGGCGGGAGCGCATGAGGTGCTGTGGGACGGGACCGATGACAGCGGCAGGGACGTCGGTTCCGGGACCTACCTCGTGACCCTCGCCGGAGGGGGGACGGTCAGCACGTCGAGGATGCTGCTGCTCAGGTGAGCGGACGCTGGAACATGAACAGCGGAGTCAATCGTGAATGGACGCCGGTGAAGACTGATAACGGGCTGCCGCGGATACATCCGATCGTATCACGGTCAATATTCATAATCAGCATCCTGTGCGGCCATTCTTCTCAGCGCCCTCATGTTCCTCGCTGGCTGCAGCGTGTTCGAGGCGGGATCGGGCGGCTGACGGTTCGAAAGCAGGATGCAGGCAGTCACGGACATGGTTGCCTGACATGAAAAACCCCCGGCATCGGACGTCGGGGGTTTTTATTGCCTCGGATGAAGCGGACCGGACTCAGGCGATCACGTCAACCATGCGGTTGCTGTTCTGTTCGTTCTGGGTGGCAAAACGGTCCGCGGCCCGCTGTTGCTGCTGTGTGGCGCGGTTCTGGGCCTGACGGTTCTCGGCCGCCTGGTCGTTGGCCTGGGGTCCCTGGTTCCGGGTGGCCGCCGCCGGCGCCGGCTGGTTGTCGGGTTCGGGAGCAGCGGCGGGTTCCGGTGCGGTGTTCGCTGCCGGAGCCGTATTTGCCTGCTGGGCCGGTGCGGTGTTCGCCTCGGGCGCAGGCGCCGGGTTCGCTTCCGCCGCAGGGGCGGCATTGCCCTGATCGACCGGGTTCGGCGTGGCGGTGATGGCTCCCTCGGCTGGAGTCGGCGCTGCCTGTGGCGGTGTGGCGTTTTCTGCGCCCTGCGCCACGACGGGCTCGGGATTCTGGCCCGCAGTCAGGGCCTCCTGGGTCCTGGTCTGGGTCTGCGGACGCGTTGTCTCTGCCGGCGTGTAGGTGTCGATGGGATTCATCGCCCCCGATCGCTGCTGGTTGTCCTGCTGCTGGCCCACCGCCTGCGTGTTCCGGTTGAGCTGTTGGGTCTGGTTGTTGACCGGACTGTTCTGAAGAACGGTTCCGTTGTCCGATCCTGCTCTCTGGATGTTCATGGTTTCACCCCCGAAGCTATTTTCCGTAGTACATTATCATTCGCCCGAAATGAAAATATCACTCATGTGATACGCCGATCACCTCTTTCAAAAAATGGCGGAATACTCACTTGACCCCATAGATCTTGAGGCTCTTCTTGCCGAGGGGCAGCTCGATCTCGAGAAGCTTGCGGGAAATTGTCTTCCCGCTCGGCGTCACGCTGCCCACCTGCATGTTCGTCTCCAGCTTCGCCAGAGCACCTCGCCTGACATTGGAAATGGTATACACAGCGCCGCCGATGCTGTGATTCGCCGAGGGGACGTACTCGTCACGCTGCGCGCCGCCGCCGTTCGCCGTATTCCGCGTCTGTTGACGGGGTTCGGTCCTTTGCCGGCTGGCACGCTCGGTGTTGGCCCGTTGTATGCGAGCCTTCGCAGACGCTCCGTTTGCCGGAGCGGCCTGTGCCTGGGCTGCCGCCTGAGCCGTCGCCTGTCCCTGTGCGTTCCTGATATTCATCTTGCCGCCTCGTTCAATCGAAAGCGCTATTGCCACATATACAGTATACAACCGATCGCGAAAAAAATCAAGTTATTATTGATTATCGCTATATAATAAGACGTTTCAGGTCGTTGACGGTTGCATGCCGGTAACCAGTGGCGCACACTTGCGCGGGCATGAGGCGTCACATGGTTCCCCGTCAAACCGCCGGAGCCGGCCTGCATAATACAAGAAATCCTCACCAGTTCAACAGCGACGCAGTGATTGGTCGAAACGCCGGACAATATTTATGCAAGATATTGAAAGCAAGAATAATAAGGCGGTCATCAATTGTGCGTTTGTGAGGGATGAGAAACTTCAAACATCCCGGCTTTCCCCACTCATTCGAGAAGAAATGGTTGTATTGTTGTATAAAAATTGTTAGTTTACAATTGTACGTATATTTTTTTGCGCCATTTCGGTTTCGCCTGTTCGAAACGGGCCGCTGCGTAGAATGCGGGGCAGATATGACGTTCCGCGGAGCACAAGGAGCAACCGGTAAACCTGCAACATTTTAGACGGGAGCATTTCATGATCACATCACGCCGTACGACCACCATGACAATCACATGGGCCATATATGCCGTCCTGCTGCTGACCATCGCGGGCGCCGCGCCCCGGACCGCACTTGCTGCGACCATCAACGTCCCCGGCGACAGCCAGAGCATCACCGCCGCCATCGGGGCGGCTGCGGACGGAGACACCGTCATCGTCGCGCCCGGCGTCTATTACGAGAATCCCGTGATCGAAAAGGACATCGTGCTCGCCTCCCGCTTTCTCGCAACGGGGGACACCTCCTTCGTGGCCGAAACGATCATCGACGGCGGGAAGAAAAGCTCGGTCCTGGCGTTGAATCCCGAGTTCACGCGGGAGAATATCGTAGTCGGGCTCACCGGCGTCACACTGACGAACGGCGGCGGATACGAATCACCCATGGGAGATTCCGGCGGCGGTATATACTGCACCAACACCACCCTCACCATACGGAATTGCAGGATCGCCGACAACCGCATCGAAGAGGGGATGGACAGCGGATTGCACGCGATACAATCGTCGGTGCGCATATCCGACACCGTATTCGCCGACAACTATTCCGCCGTATCGTATCAAAGCAATGGCTGCTGCACGCTCTCAAGCAGCAACGCCACGCTCTCCAATGTCGCATTCCTCAACAACGGGACCGTGGGCAGTCTGCGCCTGGGCAACAGCACCGTACAGGCGGATTCCATCCTGATCGACGAGACGGAATGGTCGAGGGCCCTGCATGTTGCAGGCAGCTCGGACCTGGAACTCAACGATTCGACCATACGGAGCTGCGGGAGAGGTGTGCTCAAACTCCGTGAGGGATCGACTGCCACATTCAACAGGTGTCTCGTGCACGACATCGTGAAGTCTGACAACGATGTCATCGGAGTATTCAAAGATTGCACGCTGAAGGTGTTCAACTCCACCTTCCTGAATATCACGTATGCAATCGGACCGCCGGTCCAGATTACATCGAACTCCACCGCATATTTCATCAATTCGATACTCTGGAACGGCGAATCCCCGGAATTCGACATGATTTCGACGAGAGAGTCGACACTTGTAGTCGATCACAGCGACATTCAGGGAGGTTTCGAGGACATCCACACCGACGACCCGGACAGTGTGTTCTGGCTCGATGGCAATATCGACGCCGACCCGCTGCTGGATGACGATTTCCGGCTTACCGAATCCTCGCCGTGCGTGAACGCCGGGACCGCCTCGTTCTCATGGAACGGTTCGGAGATGCTGAACATGTCATCGTCCGGCTATCATGATATCGCTCCCGATATCGGGGCCTTCAAGTCCGATTTCGTCACATCCGTCGGGAATGAAATCCGTCCCCGAATGACTGTATTCCCCCCCTTCCCCAATCCGTTCAACGGGTCCGCGGTCATTCGTTTCAGCCTTCCCCGGGGGACGCATGCCACAATAACCGTATACAGTGTCACCGGCCAGAAGGTCGCCACGCTCGCCGACACGTACCTCGCGGCCGGCGCGCACGCGGTCAGGTTCGGCGGTGAAAATCTGGCGGCGGGAATGTATATCTGTAGCATAGAGGCGGGCGGCCACGTCACCACCGTCAAGATGTCATTGGTCAAGTAACCGCTCCATCCCGGCATGGATGCCCGCGGCCTTTCCCGTGTTCACATGAAGCTCTTCACGATGAGCACGAGGCCCAGGAACGCCAGGGGAACGCCGAAAGGCAGCGCCACGATCGTCATGGACAGGAGGATGCCGATGATGGTGAGCGCGATGCCCGCGATGACGGCGAGGGTGCGCAGTGAGAGCTCGAACACGAAGGATACGAGCATCCAGAGGGCGACGAAAGGTTTCATGAGAAGCGGTGTGCTGCCAGACATGGGTGGTTGTCTCCTTATAGCAGGATCGGTTGGCGCCGGGTGATCAATTGTCGAGCCGGAGGGTTAACGCTCCCGAAACGCCCTCCCATTTCCCCTCGAAGGTCAGGGGATCGCCGGTCACCCGGCCGGATACGGTGACATGGGGTTTGGTGAGTTCGATGGTGACGATGCCGTCATCGATGGAAATGTCCCCGACCGCCGCGAACCTGATGCGTTTGCGGGGTATGTGGGCATGGAGGGTGCAGCCGCCGTCGTCCGAACGGTATGCCATGACGGTGAAAGCCATGGTCCCGTCCGATCCCCGCAGCGTTCCCGAACACGAGGCGATCCGTTCTCCCGGCGGATGGAAGAACGGCCCCCGTGAGCAGCCGTACAGGGACAAAAGCAGACAGATCGGGAGGGCCGCTGCGAGGAATGTACGGTTGTGCGCAGGATGCATGACGCCGTCTCCGGTTCGTGCGGATTCGTTTGTAACTGATATGACGAACCGGCCCCGTCCTTTTTTCAGAATTTCTGCTCCGGTGGGTAAAATAAGCGTGAAAAATACTTTCTGGCAATCCCCCGAAACCCATCGGATAACACACATAAGATATTATAAAGTATGGTATTACATCCAATATACAAGTAATAAAAGATTCTTTGAACAATTGATGGAACCGCATGTAATCGATGCTGGCGACGAGGGAAGAATGATGATTGACCGTACAACGTTTGAACCATGATTAATGGGATTCAAGGATTGACAGGATTGTAATCGTGGTTCATCCCTTAATCCCGAACATCCCGGTTCAGCAATTGAAAACCGCCGAAGCAAATGTGTTTTCCGAATCCGGTTATCAAGTTAAGTCAGCATCAATATACGTTGATATTGACCGGGCCTGAAACTGGGCATTTCAGGCTGAACTCTCTGGTTTTAATCGTCCCCCTCACCCCGGCCCTCTCCCCCTGAAGGGAGAGAGGGAGCCCGACCCGTGGTGCTTTTCCTTCTCCCGCTTCGGGGGAAGGTGTCGCGAAGCGACGGAAGGGGGCTTCGCAGAGAAAACGGCTGAATCATGTGTTGCTTATCGAACTGGATACCCGGTTTTCCGAAAAATGAGGGATTGCCTGTGAAAAATCCTTTCCACGGCCGGCGGGAACGATTAGTTTCACTGTATCAGGCGTCCTGAAAGAGAAATGGCACCATCGGCATTGGGGGATAAGGGCATGAACAGGAATGAAGCATCCGGTGCGGGCGGCGCGGCTGACGGGGGGCCGCCTGTCACCATCGAATTCGACAACCGCGTGGAGCCCGAGGATATCGTGACCCACGCGACTCTTCCCCACTCCATGCAGGCCGTCCGGGGCAGCGTGCGCTTCCATTTCGGGAGACTGGACACGCCTGAACGCGGCTTCGGCTATTTTTTCGACGGCCGCGGGTATCAGCCGGTGGATGAACTGGCGCTCATCCGCAAGATGAAGGGGCCGGGGGCATGGGCCATCGTGGGAGGTCGTGGCTGGCGCGGCCGCGAACAGCCCTCGGACCGGACGAATCCCCTCAATATATGCGAGATCGAGCATCACGCCGTCTCGTTCGTTCCCCTCGATCCCTCGACGGGAGAGAAGGGGGAGCGGGTGTATGTGCTCCTGGAAGACCTGTACCGGATCCAGTGGCGGCGGGTGGACCACTGGGTGGCCACCATGAGTCAGCAGGAATTCGAGGCGGCGGAAGGATCGATGTACTGACATCCCCGCTTGATGCGCCGTGGCGGGAGAGGAAGCTCCTCTTTGCCGGGGCCGTTTTTCGCCTGATGGACGTTCGGCCGGATTGACCGACGAAACGATCACTCCACACGGAGGTTCATACGACATGGAACATCCCGAAAACCGCTCGCGCCGGCGGGCGTTGAAAACGGGTGTTGCCGCGGCAGGAGCATTCGTGGCGCCCGCGGCTCACGTCCGGGCGGAATTGCCTCCGCCGGAGCCGAAACGTCCGGGCGAGCTCAAGATCGTGGGCGCCATGGGGCACGATTACCGCCTGGAGGGCGGCATCAGGCCCCTGGTGGGCCGCATGAAGGATGCCCGCGTGTGGTGGGCGCGGCATTACGGTCCCATCACGCCTGAACTGCTCTCGGACACCGACCTGCTCATGACCTACTACGCCGGGGATTCCTACGAATGGAGCCCGTCGGGACTGGCGGACACGAGCGGGAGCGTCCGGCACGGCCTCTACACCGAAGAGAACATCGCCGCCATCCGCGACGGGATCGAGAACCGGGGCATGGGCTGGATCGCCGTGCACAACACCCCCTGGTTCGCGGGAGAGGAACTGTGCGCGTTCATGGGCGCCGAGGCCCTCCTTCACCGCGAAATACAGCCCGTGGTCATAAAGAACCTGCATTCCGGTCATCCCATCACCCGCGGCATGGAGCCCTTCATCATACAGCTCGACGAGCAGTTCGGCGTGTTCCTCACCGATCCCGAGGACCCGGCGGTGACCGTGCTGTTCAGGAGCGAAGGGGTCCACGACGGCCGCACGACGATCCAGGGTTGGTGCGTCGAGCGCGGCAGGGGGCGGATCGTGGGGCTCACGCCGGGGCATTACGAGTGGACCTGGTACAGTGTCCAGTATCGGGAGATCTACTGGCGGGCGGCGCATTGGGCTGTCCATCGGGACATCGAGCCGTTCGGGGAGGATTTCGACAATGTCATCTGGTAAACTGTTCGATATCGCTCAGGCCGCTTCACCGGTCACGGCCGCCGGGGCGGAGGCCGCCATATCCCCGAAAAAGCCGGGCGAAACGCTGGTCGTCGTGCACTTCGGAATGACCGCCACCCTCAACGGTCTCGCGATGGAACTGGCCGTCCGGGAGCTGTTCGCCGGGAAACGGAACTGGCGCTTCGTGTTCGTACGGAGCGCACGCGCCTTCACTCCCGCCGTCATCGGGAACGCCGATCTGTTCATGGTGTGCCGCAACGGCGACCCCGATCCGATGGACCTGTTCGCCGGGAGCGGCGCCGTCTCCGACCGTATCGTCCCCGGCGCGTCGCCCTGGACGGACGAAAACACCGGGGCGGTGATCGAAAACGTCAGGGACCGCGGCATGGGCCTCATCGCCCTCAACCAGACCATATTCGCCGGTCACCGGGAGTTCGTCGATTTTCTCGGCGTGAAGGAGATCGGGCCGCACGGATACGAGCCCCTCTGGGTGTGGAAACCGAACGCCGGTCATCCGGTTACGGCGGAAACGAAAAAGTTCCTGATTCCCCGCGAGTTGCAGTACGCCGTGGTCATCAGAAATTCCCGGGCGGCGACCCTGTTCGAGACCACCGCCGTACACGAGAAACGCCGGGCGGTCGGCGGCTGGGCGCTGGATGCGGGAAACGGCCGCATCACCGGGCTTCTGCCGGGTGGAATGGCGGCCACCTTTCGCGTGCCCGGTTTCCGCAACATTCTCTGGCGGGCGGCGCACTGGGCGGCGAAGCGGGAGATGGTGGAATATCCGGGGCCGTTCAATTCGTTCTATAATGAGCCGTGAGATGAACGGGCGGGGTTGAATTGAGAGCATTTCCGGGAGTATATTCCGGGATGGTTCATTGGTCATCTGCGGGGGCGGCGGAATACATATAATCATATACATGAAAAGGACGGGAAGTGTCAGGCCGCTTCCCGTCCTTCGATTTTTTTATCCGGTTTCAGTCGGTCTACTGCGGATAGCCGACCGTATGGGCCAGAATGATCCGCTGGTCGGAACGAAGGTTCATCTTCGGCCCGAGGGAGTCACGGTCCACGAGGCCCCGCACCACATTGGCCAGCCCCTCCGACGCACAGAACAGGTACACGTTCTGTGCTATGAACCCGGTGTCGGCGAAGGCGGTCCTCAGCTTGGCGTCCTCGGGGGAACTGCCCATCTTCGACAGATCTGCCACATAGACGAGGTTGAGGGGCGCGTCGCCCACGAAGGACTGCCCGCCGGTTGCCGCCCGCAGGTCTCCGGAAACCACCGGTTCCAGCGTGTGCGCCTTGGGATCGTACCGGTACATCCCCTTTTTCAGCGCCACATAGACGTCGATCTCCTGCCAGTTCATGGCCGAGGGCGCCGTCCGCCTGCCGTCGGGCCTGTTGATGCCGAACGCCGCCCAGAGAAGATTGGAGAGCACCTGGTCCGGGAGGTCCCGGCCGCTGAAGGAGCGGTCGGTTTTGCGGTCCGCGAGGGCCTCCATGAGCGGCTTTCCACCGGTCTTTTCCGGCGCGGGGAGCTTGATCGCCTGCAGGTCCTGCGCCTGTGCGACTGTTGCCGAGACGGCGATAAGCAGCATGAGGGGTATGACGAGGAATGCGATGCGTTTCATGCGTGTTCCTTTCTGTGAATCGTGGTCTTCGAACATCCGGAGCCGGGGATGTCGTGTCCGGCCCGTACCGTATTGTAAAGAAAAACCAGCGGAAAAGTCAATGATTATCGGCGGGCCGGAGTCCGCCGGTCAAAAAAAATGGGAGGGGCTAAACTGTACCACCGTGAACAGTTTAGCCCCTCCCGGCAAGCAGGCCGCCCTGCGGGAATAATCCTCGCATGAATATATCATTTGCATAACAGTTTGTAATGTCGTATATTTATTACGTTCCAATACGCATAACACCATCACGACCGAAGATTCTCCGCGTCACTTCTCGTCATCTCGCACTGTTTTGAGCGCACACACGGGATCGCACGGCCGGCAATCTCGGGCAATCGAAACAGGAGCAATATGCACACCGACAGATTCAAAGACCTTTCGCTCAACGAATCCATCCTTCGCGCACTGAACAGGGAAGGATACGATGAGCCCACTCCCGTCCAGAAACAGGCGATCCCCGTGGCGCTGAAGGGCCGGGACCTGCTCGCCACGGCGCAGACGGGAACGGGAAAGACCGCGGCATTCGCACTGCCGATCCTGCA
>CAYNWJ010000062.1:0-14008 GCA_964400815.1 uncultured bacterium | reverse complement strand
CCTCGCCGTATCCATCGCCATGTTCAACCAGCTTTCGGGCATCAACGCCCTGCTCTACTATCTCAACGACATCTTCGCCAGCGCCGGCTTCGACAAGGTATCGAGCGACCTGCAGGCGGTGGCCATCGGCGGGACAAATCTCATCTTCACCATGCTCGCCATGACCATCATAGACCGTGTGGGGCGAAAGGCCCTGCTTCTGGTGGGATCGGTGGGTACGGCGGCGTGTCTGGCGGCGGTGGCGGTCATCTTCATCACGGGAGGCGGCCACCGGTTCCTGGTATGGCTCCTGGTGGGGTATATCGGCTTCTTCGCGGTATCCCAGGGTGCGGTCATCTGGGTGTACATCAGCGAGGTCTTCCCCAACCGCGTCCGCTCCAAGGGCCAGTCGCTGGGGACCTTCACCCACTGGTTCATGTGCGCGGCGGTGTCGTGGTCCTTCCCCGTGCTCGCCAAAACCTCCGGCGGCTATCCCTTCGTGATCTTCTCGCTGATGATGGTGCTCCAGTTCTTCGTGGTGCTCTTCGCCTATCCTGAGACAAAGGGCGCTTCACTCGAGCAGCTCCAGCGTCAGCTTGGTGTGGAGGGTGCGTTCGAGTCCGCCGAATGAGCGCGGCAGCCGGCATGGCCGAACCGCACCGAAAACAACCGAAAGGACATCGTGGACAAATATCTCATACGCTATCTCATCCTGAACGGGGTCACCATCCTCGTCGCCCTTCCCTTCATCCGGAACAAGGTCCCGCCCAACCGTTCCATCGGCATCAGAACCCCCAAGACAATGGCGGACAAGGAGATATGGTATGCCGCCAACCGATTCGCCGGTATCATGCTGGCGCTGGCGGGCTGTGTGAGCATCGCGGGGCTCGCGGTCATCAGGATCTTCCCGGGGCTCACGGCGGCCGGTTCCTATTCCACGGCGAACCTCCTCGTATTCGTCGTCCCCCTCGCATGTGCTATTGTCGCCGCTGCATGGCGCGTCATCTCCATGTGAATGTCAGGCATCCGGGAAACCCAACGCACCGTTTTGTCAATCGGAAAAGGTGAATGGAACCCGGGATGCGGCGTTTCCCGTCAGTACGTACCGGACGGGGGGGAGTGACAGTCACTTATTCCGCAAGCAGATTCCCGCCGTCACCCTCCTCGAGCTCACGGCTTGTGCGGAGCTCCTCGATCTCGGCGAGGGGGCGCTCGAGCTGGCGTTTGCGTGTGCCCAGGAGATTTTCATACTCGTCTTTCGCACGGTCCATGAAACGGCCGAGCTTGTCGAAGGAATCGACGAACAGCCCCCACTGTTTGTTGAACTTGCCAAGCAGTGCGAGGATGCGGTTTGAGGTCTGTTCGAGGGCGAAATTCTCCACGGCGGCGCGAATGACCGCCAGAACAGAGAAGAGGGTGACCGGCGAACAGAGGATGACCTTGCTTCTTATCCCCTCGTCGAGGATGGAGGCGTCCTCCTCGTTGATGAAGGCGTAGATCTGCTCATTGGGAATGAACAGGAGCACATAGTCAACCGTCTTCTGGCCGTCGGGATCGATGTATTCGCGGGAAGCGATCTCTTTTATGCGCTGGCGGACATCCTTGAGGAACTGCCTGCGGAACTGTTCGCGGTCGCTTTCGGACTCGGTCTCGATGAAGCGGACATAGTTGTCATAGGGAAACTTGACATCCATGTTCAGCCGGCGGTCCTTGGGCAGGAAGAAGGTGAAATCCGGCCGTCCACCGCTCTCCTCGAGGGTGGTCTGTTTCACATAGTTCATCTTCTCCTTGAATCCGGCGATGCGGAGCACGTCCTCAGCCATGCGCTCGCCCCACTGGCCGCGGGTCTTCTGGCTGGCAAGCGCCTCGCGGAGAGTGGAGGTGGAACGGATGAGCTCGCCGGTCTGACGCCCTGTTTCCTCGAGCTGGCGGGCCAGATCGCCGAATTTCTTCTCCCGATCCTTTTCCAGTTCCCTGACCACGGCAGAAACCTTTTCCAGCTCCGTTACCATACGCTGCAATTGCTGATCGATCAGCGACTTGCGTGTATCGAGATCCTTGCCGTGCAGCTGACGCTCGGACTCGAAGCGCTCTCCCGCCAGGCGGAGGAACTGTTCGGTGGACTTCGAAAGCACATCGCTCGAGACCGAACCGAACTCGGCCTTGAGGTGGTCGATGAGACCGCGGCGCTCCTCGTCGCGCAGACGCTCGTTCTCGCGGAAAATCTCGTCGGCGAGGGCCCGCGCCGAAGCGTTCCCGGCCCTGAAGAATGCCCACGCGGCGGCGAAACCCGCCGCTGCGCCCGCTGCGAATACGATGATGAAGACCGGTATCGCGTTTTCCATGTGGCCCTTTTCTTTGCGGGAGAGTTTTGCTTGCACATCCTCCCCCGAATCATGTTTATTAATAATACAACATCCATCGTCAAATGCAAAGCGCGTCCTTATCCGCCTCATGGTTGATCGTCATGGAAAAGCGGCCATACATCGGCATCGTTTTCAAGTGCTGCAACGTATATTCCAGGATCTATCTCAACCGTACCGGCACTGCATACGAAGGGGTGTGCCCCCGCTGCTACCGCAAGCGTGTCGTGATGCGGGTCGTCCGCGAAGGCGGGTCGAAAGACCGGTTCTACGAGGCCGACTGACGGTCACACCGTCGTGACCTTGAGGAAGCCAACCCTCAACCTTGTGCGAAAGAAGCCGATACATATCAATATACGCGAAACGGAGATGCTGCTCCTTCTCCGTGCGCACAACAGGAACGGAGCTTTTCATGAGTGTAACACCCATCGAGACGACTGACCAGCTCGACGACATCTTGGCACGGGAAACCGCCCTTATCTTCAAGCACAGCACACGCTGCCCCGTTTCCAGGGCTGCATACCAACGATTCCAGACCTTCGTGAACGACCATCCGGAAAAACGGGAACTGTGTTACTTCGTCGATGTTGTCGGAAACCGTCCCGTCTCGCAGGCAGTGGCCGAAAAAACCGGCGTTCGTCACGAATCACCCCAGGCGATCGTTCTCAGGAACGGATCGGTCGCATGGCATGCAGCCCATTATTCCATAACCGGTGACGCCCTGCTTGACGCCCTGTCATAAAGGAGATCCCGACCGGACGGTTCCTCCATGAATATCAAGGATGCTCTCAAAAAGATTCCCCTCCCGCTCGACAAGGCGCCGCGGATACGAATCAAATCCACCCGGCAGCTTGTCTTGTACGCGCTGATCTTCCAGACGGTGCTGGGGGGGCTGTTCGCGTTATATGGCATTCTCTACACCCGTATCGACGAGCAGAAAGCGGGAGAGATGCTCGAATTCATCAGGGAGACGAACCCGTCCTATTACCAGAATTTGGTCACCGAAGAAAACCACGCCTACAGGAGAGACTTCTACAACCACTTCAAGGTACGGGGCAATCGCGGTTATCTGCTTTTCGGCCTGTTCTTTCTCGTCGTGTCCGGCCATATCGCCATCGCGGGGGTGGTCATGGTATTCATGGGCCCGAAACCCGAGGAACAGGAGGAATCCGGGGATGGGGAGGAATCGCAGAACGAGGGAGAAGGGAAGGGAGGGAAAGAAGACGCGTCCGCCGAAGAGGAAGAGGACACAGAGCTGTTCTGACATGCGCGGCGCGGGAAACTATAAATAATTATATAGTATTGACATTGGCCGGGGTGATTCCATCCGTCGTCTTCCGTACGGTCAAAACTCCCGCGTGCTCCCCCTCACATCCTGTCCCATCCGGGAATGCGGCGCACCAGGCGGAGAACATCCTCGAACACATCCCCGACCGGCCGATCGCCATCCACCCGCACCACACGCCCCGGCTCACTGTCGCAGAGCTTGAGGAATCCGTTTCGCACACGCTCCATGAACATCAGTCCTTCCGACTCGAGACGGTCGGGTTCGCCGCCGAGACGTGACAACCCGATGTCAGCCGGGGTGTCGATGACGATGGTCAGGTCGGGCAGAAGGCCGCCGGTGGCGACTGCGTTCAACTCCCGCGCCAGATCGAAACCCAACCCGCGGGCGTACCCCTGGTAAGCGGTGGTGGAATCCATAAAACGGTCCATGACCACCACGCCGCCGCGGTCGATGGCCGGACGAATGGCCGCGAAGGTGATCTGGGCGCGCGCCGCCAGGTACAGGAACAACTCCGCAACCGGCGACATGTCGTCATGGGCCGTATCGAGGAGAATCTCGCGTATCCGTTCTCCCAGAACCGTCCCCCCCGGTTCGCGAAGGAAAGTTACCGCATGTCCCTCCTCGGTGAGACGTTCAGCCAGGAGACGGGCCTGGGTGGTCTTCCCGCTGCCGTCGATCCCCTCGAAGGTGATCAGTCTTCCGCGACGTTCTTCCATTCAGCGTTTCCCCGTGCCGCGCACGACGACGGTATATTCGCCGCGCGTCTTTTTTGCGCCGATACAATCGAGGACCTCGGTCACGGTCCCCCGCACCGTTTCCTCGTGGAGCTTGGTCAGTTCGCGCGAAACGGATATCCGACGGTCACCCATGATCTCGCGTATCTCCTCAAGAAGGCGGATGACACGATAGGGTGATTCATAGATGATGATCGTCCGCTCCTCGTCCGCAAGCGCCTCGATGCGGCGCAAGCGCTTCGCTCCCTTCTGCGGCAGGAATCCCTCGAACACGAACCGGTCCAGGGGAAGACCCGAGACAACGAGGGCCGCGAGAACAGCCGAGGCCCCCGGCACCGGAATGACAGGAACGCCGTTTTCAAGGGCATGGAGCACCACGCGGTAGGCGGGATCGCTCACCCCCGGCGTACCGGCGTCGGAAACCAGCGCGACCGATTCGGAGTCGAGCAGACGGTTCACGATGGTTTCGCATCTCGCGGAGGCGTTGGTGTCATTATATGAGATCAGCTTCTTTTTGCAGCCGATCCGGGAGAGCAGTTTCCCCGTCCGGCGCGTATCCTCGCACGCCACCACATCGACACCTGCCAGGCATTTCACCGCACGCTCCGAAAGGTCCCCGATGTTTCCAATGGGCGTGGACACCACATAGAGGGCGCCCGGCTCGACAACACCATCGTCTGTCATGTTTCCGTCACCTTTCCTTCTCCGGGCGCCGGGTCTTCCATTTGCATTCGCGATCATAGCGGCATATGCCGGTAATCTATGAAAACCTGCTTTCGGAAAAAAGCGAATTCGCCATAATCTCGCATCCAGAGGACAATCCGCACCAAAGGAACTTCTTCGGACATCAGCCAAACGTTCGTTTTTACCCATTCCTCTGGCAGAACATGCAGGAAAACTTGTGATTTGCGGCTGTTTTTCTGCATCTTGTTGTCCGACCATGGCTAATGTCACATCTCCACACTCCATGACGTGATGTTTACGGTTTTTGCCCAAAAACCAGCCGGACACCCTGTCAATCCTTGTCTCGGGTGGGAGCATGATGATTTTTGACAGGGCCGGGAACATGTGTTGACAACATTTCGCCGGCTTTCAGACACGGCTTGACGCGAAGGCCTGTCATACGGGGCTTCAGAGCATGTTGAAAACATGTTGACAAATGTTGAATCATATTGTCTGATTCCTATAACATATTATATACCAAGCAGATAGAACATTCACCAAACCATGTTTAGTGTGTTGACAACTCACTGTTTTTCCATCACGACAATCCTGCCGCACCTGACACCATCGCACGACACCGGTGCGGTTGAAAACATGTTGAAAACCCTGGAATGCCTCTGTTGCGCCTCCGCAAGTTCTTCATCGATATTTTCTCCCTTGATCGCAACAAGAGACCCGCCTTTTCCAATGAATCTTCCGGCGACTGAAGCGAGTGACGCGCAATCCACAGTGGCCCGTGTTATGACACAGTCGAAAATCCCATCGTATTGCGAGTCCACCGACTCGATCCGTTCCCTGATTACAGTCGCGTTTATCACGGGCACGTGCGAAACGGCTGTTTCGAGAAACCGGCACTGTTTCAGCCGGGAATCAAGCAGCAGAACCTTGATGTGCGGAAACACCAGCGCAAGCGGGATGCCCGGAAGCCCCGCTCCGGAACCGAAATCGAGCACCTTCCACCACGTGGAAACATCGACCACGCTCGCAACCTTGAGAGAATCAAGGATGTGATATGTCACAAAACGCTCCATGTCTCGCGCGGAAACAAGGTTCATGCGCTGGTTCCACTCGTGGACCAGGCGGTAATAACGATACAACGCTTCGATGCTTTCTTGTCCGCACGCAAGGCCATAACACTCAGTCCCGCGCATTACCGCTTCAGAAAAATCCCTCTGTTCCAACACCGTCATATCTTCTCCCCCGCGCATGTTTCACGTGAAACACGCTAGCGGCAATTCGAGGTTGTTTCACGTGAAACACATGCTATTTCCCAATACAAAATCGTGAGAACAATGAATCGAGAATCCCGAGATCGATGGAAACACCGAGAATCTCTTCGAATCTTCTGTGCGCTTCCTGTAGTTCGAACGTGGTAATCTCCTCGGACCATTTTTGAATGCTTTCCAGTGCGCGTTTAAGTGATTGTTGCGCCGAGACGAGGAGTTCCCTGTGACGTTCGATCATCACTATGCAATCGGAGTCCGTCCGGTCGTGTATGAGCTCAGATGCTCTGTCCGATATTGTTTGTTTCAGTTTTTCTATTCCCTCACCTGTGACGGTTGAAACGTTGAGTCCTTTTTTTCTATCCCTGTCTTGCAGGAGATCTGCCTTGCTTGTTATGGCGATGACATTGTTCGTTCCCTGCTTTCCTTTTTGATTCTTCGTATCTTTCTCCGGGGTTGTCTCATCTTCGAGAGAAACGACAATGTCTGCCTGTCCGATGAGTCTCGCTGATTCCGAGACACCTTCATGTTCGATTTCATCGCGCGTGGACCGTATCCCCGCCGTATCGATCAGGTTGATCTCGATACCGTCTATCACAATGCGTTCTTCTATCCAGTCTCTGGTCGTGCCGGGTCTGGTGTTTACAATCGCCCGTTTTCTGCCGAGCATCGTGTTGAAAAGACTCGATTTCCCCGCGTTCACCGGGCCGGCAAGCACGACGGTCACGCCGTTTCTGATGCGTGATCCTGCGGAGTATGTGGAAAGCATGCCATCGATTTCAGCGATAATCGATTTTATGGCGTCTGCCAGCTCCTTCGCTTCACCCGGTTCATGCCCCTGGTGAATAAATTCGATGTTCATTTCCAGCAGCGTCGATACTTCTCCGAGATGCTCGATCAGGGATTCGATCCGTCGGGAGAAGGAGCCGTCCATGAGGCGTTCCGCCTGACGAAGATGTTCTCTTCCGCGTGCCTCGATCACCTCCATCACCGATTCAGCCTGCACGAGATCGATTCTCCCGTTGAGGAATGCTCTCCGTGTGAATTCTCCCGGTTCCGCCAAACGCGCACCGTAACGCGTGACCAGGGACAGGATAGCCCGCGCAGCCGCTCCTCCAGCATGGCATTGAATCTCCACGACATCCTCGCGGGTATATGAGCGTGGCGCTTTCATGGCGCATACCATGACCTCGTCGATACGTTCGTCCCCGTCCATGATATGCCCGTACAGCATCGTCCTGTCCGTCGCTGCCGGTCTTTCGCGACCCGAAAATATCGAATCTGCAATAGTGACGGCGTCAGGTCCGCTCATTCTCACGATCGCGATGCCGCCTTTCCCAGGAGGTGTGGCGATGGCGGCTATTGTGTCGTTTCGCATCTGCATGGTGTATGGTTTCTTTGCCCGTGATCGCCCGTGAGCTGACGCTCAAAGACTTTCAAATGGTGTGGTTGTTTGCAGAATGTATTCACTTCGAAAGAACTGTACATGTGTGTTCTTGCGGGTGTTTCTGTGTCGCGGCGTGTCGTCATTTTGGCATAGTATCGTATGCATATGTGGCGCATTCGAAAAACACGCATACAGAGTGTCATTATTAACACTCTTGCGACCGGAAACACCGTCATGTCCCGGCGACCGGTCAAGCATATGATTCTTCTGCATATTCTAAGCAGCGTCTTTTATCTGTGGATTTTCTGCTGGAGGAAGCTCATGACATTAAACATGAACCAGTAGAGTGTCAATCCTGCGCTGAAATTGGCGAAGATCATCACCATCATGACCGGCATGATATAGAGCATCGGTTTCTGGTTCGGGTCCTTCATGGTCGATTTCGACTGGAAGAACATGGAGATGCCCATGGCCACGGGGAGGATATAGAAGGGATCGGGCCGCGAAAGGTCCTCTATCCAGTTTGGGATGAACATCGCCTGTCTGAGCTCGAACGCCCTTCCCACCACGGGATACAGGGCGAAGAATACGGGCATCTGGAGAACCATGGGCAGGCATCCGCCGAACGGATTGACCCCTTCCTTCTTGTAGAGCTCCATCGTCGCTTTCTGGAGCATCTGGGGGTTGTTCTTGTATTTTTCTCGGAGCTCGGTTATCTGCGGCTGGAGTTCGGACATCTTCCGCATGGAGTCGTAGCTGGATTTCGAGAGGGGATACACGGCAAGTTTGATGACGATTGAAAAGGCGATGATCACCAGGCCCCAGTTCGAGATGATCGCGTGTATCTTCTTGATCAGCCAGAGAAACAGGATTGAAAGCGGCCTGATGAAACGGAACGACAGTTCCATTGCCTCTGTGAGGTCGTGACCGTAATTCTTGAGCCTCTCATAGGAGATGGGACCCAGGTACATCTCCATCGACAGATCGCCGTCTGTGAGGTCCTTTGCCATCGAAAAGTCGAACCACTTGGTCTCGCCGTCGAAGGTGAATGAGGATTCCGCATGCCAGCGCTTGTTCTCCACGGGCACCGCCGCCGCCATGAAATACTTGTTCCTGACCGCCATCCAGCTCAGGTCGCCCACGAACGTGTCCGTTCCCTTTCCCGGCTTCTTGGCCTCCACTTTCTGTCCGTGGTCCTCGTTCAGATATATCCTTTCGCCCTCTTCGTCCGTTTTCTCCCTGCCGTTGACCGTGGTCCGCCTGACACCGTCGCCGAGGAAGACTATCTTGTCGTATGCAAGGGTATCGTCGCGCATGAGCAGGCTGAAGGGCCAGATTCGTATCATCCTGAAGGGGATCTCCGTCCGGTTGATCGGGCCGTTCCATGCAAAGATCACCTCCGCGTCCCCCCACGGTCCTTCGAGCTTCGTATTGGCCCGAAGGACATAGCCGCTCGTGTCGAGGGAATACATCCGGTGAATCGCCCGGCCGTCCTCGAACAGCGCCGTAAAGGTCACATCGGCGTCGCTTTCCAGGTCCGCCTCGAATATCACATCACGGAAATCGAGGGATTCGTCCGGCGTATTGACCGCACCGTCATACCATGTCTGCCCTTCCTCGATCAGCTGGACGGGTTCGCCTTCCTCCGGTCCCTGGAAGTTCTTGAGGACGACCGCGGTCATGACCCCTCCCCTGGACGAGAGTTCAAGAATCATGTCATCGTTCTGAATTGTCACGGTTTTCTCGTCCGGAGGACGGTTTACCTGTATGAATCCATCGGGAGGAACGGCCGTCCGTGTCTCGGTCATTTCTGCCGGCGCCACGGTCTCTTCACGTTCCTTTTCACGTTCCGTTGACGCCGGCGGTGTGCTCTTTTGCCGTGATTGTCCGACCGAGACATTTTCCTGCGTTTCAGGCGTGGCCTGTTCCTGTTTTTCGAAGGATTCCACGACCGGAACATCCCGTCCGAAACGTTTCTGGTATTGGGGGGAGGAATAAACGATGATTATGAGCGTGGATACGAGGATCGCTATGATGAAGTTTCTGTCCATGGGTATTTACGGGTAATCTATCCCGCCCTTGTGCAACGGATTGCAGCGGAGAATGCGACCGATGCTTTTCAATGAACCCCTGATGGGACCGTCCTTCTCGATGGCCTGGACGGCATATTCCGAACATGTTGGATAGAATCTGCACTGTCCCCCGAAGATGGGCGACAGGATCCTTTGATACAGTCTGATGAGTGCTGTGAGGAATGCGGTCATTTCAATCCGCCGATGTCCCGGTTCCGTAACCGTTCCGTAATCGAGGCCGCTGCCCGTTCAATGTCCTTCATAACCGCATCTCTCGAGAGGGAGCCGCACATTCCGCGGAAATATATGAGGCACGCCATATCCGGAAATGCTTCAGACCTTTCCCGAACACACGCCCGGACAACCCGTTTGACTCTGTTCCTCTCGACCGCCGCGCCCTGTTTTTTCGACACGACCACCGAATATCTGAAGGAATCGGATGGAAGATATTTGAACGAGAGCGAACGGGTCCTCTCATACGCTCCCATCGCTGAAATCTTCTTCGCAACGGATGTGGTGACACCGTTCCTCATGTAGTATTTTTACCGTTCTGAGGAGGAGAGGATCTTTCTTCCCTTCCTGCGTCTGCGGTTTATGATCTTTCTTCCGCTCTTCGTCGCCATTCTCGCGCGGAAACCGTGCTTGTTGATTTTCTTTCTGTTCGAAGGCTGGAACGTGCGTTTCATTGTATAACTCCCGTCGAGAGTTGTGGGTTACCCTGCCATTGAATGTCGTTTCGAGAAAATATAATATATCAAATCATGGTGTGTATTGTCAAGGCATATGGATTGTGATGACTTTTCACCCCGTTTCCGTCCTGATAAACAGGTTTTCCCAGCCTTTTTATTTCAGGTGGTTTGTCCCTTTTTCGCGCCGTGAAAAAATCTCTTTTTTTACCATTGATTTTCAGACCGTGTTTCGTATATAATTAACTATACGGCAGACGCATCCATGTCAGGCGAGGTGGTCCTTGAAACAGAAAGCTCTCTGGGGTAATCCCTTCAGAAAAGACTCGTCCAATCTCGAACAGGAACTCAGGTTCCTTTCATCCGTTCCGATATTCGATTCCCTTTCCTCACGACAGCTGCGCAAGATCAACAAGCTGATTCATATCAGGACTTTCGAGGATGGCGAAATCGTTTTCCGCCAGGGTGATCCTGGAGTCGGCATGTATATTGTCCGCGAAGGCACCGTGGACGTGTATAATGAGTTTCCCGATCTGACCAGGAGCAGGATCACGACGCTCAAGTCCGGTGATTTCTTCGGGGAAATCTCCCTTTTGAACGACAGCTCGAGAAGCGCCACCGTCGTGTCCGTCCATGATTCCGTCCTTCTCGGTCTCTTCCGTCCCGATCTTTTCGGGGTCATGGATTCCGATCCCCGGCTCGGTCTCAGCATCATCTACCGCATTTCACAGATCGTCGCCGAACGGCTTCGTCTCTCAACAATCGAAACGATCGACTGAACGATGAATACGCGTATTCTGCTCCGCATATCTGTTTTCGTGGCAATCATTCTCGCGGTCCTCTTTGCGTTTTTCAAGCTCGCCGCGATTCTTTTTCCGTTCGTCATCGCCTATATTCTGCATTTCGCCCTGAAACCGTTCGTCAACAACCTCGAACAGCGCGGCATCAAGCATTTCACCGCGGTTGTCAGCGTTTTCTCCGTCTTTTTCCTCGTCTTCGCACTGTTTTCGTATCTGTTCGTTCCCGCCATCGTCGGTGAGTTCATGAGCATCCAGGACAACATTCCCGAATACAGCAGGTCCCTTTCCACCAAACTCTCTTCGCTCGAAAACAGTTTTCTCGGCGAGTTCGATTCCTTCTATTCGAATTTCAACGGCAATCAGAAAAACGAGGTGCGTAATCTCATATCTTCTTTTTTTTCCGACGCCGTGCCCCGTCTTCTCAAAAAACTTCCGAGTCTCATCATCGGTCTTCTTCCGATCTTTCTCTACATTCTCGTCATACCGTTCGCCACATTCTTCTTTCTTCTGGATGAGTACCGTATCAAGAAGCTGTTCATCGGCATGGTCCCGAACCGGTATTTCGAGGTGACCCTCAATCTCGTCTACAGCCTCAACCGTCAATTCGGCTGGCTTCTTCGCGGCATGCTCATCACCGCCGTCATCATGTCCGCGATCATTTCGTTTCTCCTGTGGTTCATCGAGCTCGAATATCCCATCATCGTCGGCATATTCTCGGGACTTTCAAACCTTATTCCCTATGCAGGGCCTGTCGTGGGCGTGTTCGCATCGTTCCTCGTCGCCCTCGTCACCGGCGCACCGAACATCACCTATCTCTACATCATCCTCGTATTCGTGCTCGCCAATCTGATCGAGAACATCTTCGTTCAGCCGCTCGTTCTCGCCAAGGCCGCGAACCTTCATCCGCTCCTGGTCATTTTCATCGTCCTTCTCGGTTCGAATTTCGGCGGTATTCTCGGCATGCTCCTCGCCGTTCCCGTCGCCAGCCTTCTCCAGGTCGTCATCCGTATTCTCTACAGCGAACTGAAACGCCCCATCCGTCCCGATTTCAGCAAGTTCTCGGATGTCGAACTCAGCCGTATCCCGACGCTTTCCCACCACGGCGATCCCGTCATATGACCGGTCCTTTCCTGAACACGATATCGCCGAATTCCACTCCGAGCTTCTCCGCCACCGAATCGCACTTCGCCTTGAGCAGGAAATAGGTCCGTTTCCTTTTCTCGCTCATGGTCTCGAAATTACCCTTTCCCTTCGAAACGATGCAGTCAGCATTATCATACTGTTCCATGAATTCTTCTGTAACCGCGTCCCACTTGACGCCGATTCCGTTCGATCCCGTTTCGATGATATCCACCATGTCTGAAAGGCCGATATCATCCACATCACTCCGAGTCGCATCGTTTATTATAGGGCCGCTCTTCACCACGCAGGTCACCGTGTGCCGCTTCACGAGCATGCTGACCAGAATCTTGTCGAAGACGATTTCACCGGCATTGTCGAGAAGATAGAGAATGTTCCTTTTTCCTTCATCCAGGTAATGTCTGAAATCATCATAGTCGTCCACCGCAAGCCTTCGGTTCATGAATCGTTCAATTTCCTCGTCGATATCGAAGGCGAATCCGATTCCCATGTCTATCACATTTCCCATGATCGCCAGTCTAACCGCCGCTTTCAATGGATCATCCGATTCACGTACCGTTGCTAACAGCCTGTCGTACCGTTCCATGCAGAGATCGTTGAACATGCGCTTGTCTTTTTCGTACGGATCATCGATCCCGGTGATTTCACGTGTTATCCAGTATGCGAAATTTGAGGCGTCCGCCGGCGCCTGGTCAAGGTCCACCGTCTTCACATAATCAGCGGTCCGTTCGAGTATATCCCTGATGACCCGCTCGTCATCCGTTGCCCGCCTCGCCGTATTGTATGCCTGTTTCATGATGCATGGTATGCACGCAAGACCCGCTTTCATCATCCCGTCCTTTCAAATAAATAAAAAACCCCGCCTTTATTCAAAACGGGGTTTTTCCATTACCGGTTTATCTTTATCTACGCGTTTATCAATTCGTTGGCGCTGTCTACAGCGGATGCCGCATCAGGCGCATATCCATCAGCTCCGATCTGGTCGGCATATGCCTGTGTGAGCGGAGCGCCGCCGACGATGATCTTTACCGTATCACGTATCCCAGCCGCCTTTATGGCGTCGATTGTCGTTTTCATTGCCGGCATTGTCGTGGTGAGTAGCGCGCTCATGCCGATGATCTTCGCTTCCTTCGCCGCCTCGACGAATTTTTCCGGAGTGACATCCACACCGAGATCGATGACCCGGTATCCCGCGCCCTCCATCATCATCGTGACGAGGTTCTTGCCGATGTCGTGCAGGTCTCCCTTGACCGTACCCACCGCGAAAACGCCCTTCGGCTGGATACCGGACTCCGTGAGCAGTGGTTTGATCACATCCATACCGGCATGCATCGCCCGTGCGGCGATGAGAACCTCGGGAACATAGACTTCGTTTTTTTTGAAGCGCTCGCCCACGACCGACATTCCCGCTATCAGGCCCTTGGTCAGAATATCCCCGGGGGAAGCTCCCTCCTCGACCGCCTTCTCCACCATTTCCTTGACAGCGGGCGCCTGTCCCTTAATAAGAGCATCCGCCATTGCCTGATAATCAGCCATTTGTCCCTCCTTTTAAAAAAATTGGTACGCCCACAAGGAATCGAACCTTGAACCAACAGATTAAGAGTCTGCTGCTC